>JAUPKM010000307.1 GCA_030837445.1 Actinomycetota bacterium | reverse complement strand
TGGCAGAGCGACGCGGCCGACGTGGTCAAGCAGTTGGAATCGCATTCGGAGACTCTGCGACTCGACGGGTCGGCGCGGCTGCGTGACGCCGTTTCGGGCCGCGACCTGGTGTCGAAGTTGGTCAACGAGCACGACGATCTGGTGGTGGTGGAGGCCCTCGCCAATGCTGCCCTTCCGGCCGAGCCCCAACCGATTGCGAAGTCGCTGTCGAGCGCCCGGGTAGTTGCTGCCTCACTGAAGGGGGCAGCCTGGCAGGTGCTCGATGGGGTCGCGGAACTCGTGGCCTCCGATCGAGAGGCGGCCGCCATTTTCGACGGATTGTGGAGCGCAGCGGCCGCTTCAGAGTTGCACGTCACGTTGGAACCAGCACTGCGCAGTGCCGGCGCTGCCTGCTCGCGTCTACTCACCGAGCAGTTCAAGAAGGGGCGCGAGGAAGAAGATGCGCGGCGGAGAGCCGAAGAGGCGGAGCAGAGGCGCATCCAGGCTGCCCGAGAAGAACAGGAACGGCAAGACGAGGCCCGCCGCGCCGAGGATGAACACCGCAGGTTGGAAGAGCAGGCGCGCCTTGAACGTGAACGGGCGAGCTCCGACGCCCGACACGACCTAGACGCTATCGAACTTGACGATGTCGATGCGGCGCTCGCGAGGGTGGCGGACGCCGTGAAGACGGGTCTGAAGAGTGCGCCGGGCAAGAAGTTGCGGGTCCAGTGGTGGCTGGAGTGACCCGTCACCTGCCGGTGCTCAGCGAGGCGACCGTGGAGCAGTACGCCCGGCAGCTCGTGGCGAAGGCCGGGACGAGCAGAGTGTTGGCGCTGGCGGCGCAGCCGGTGTGGAACGGACCAGCGACCCTGCCCATTGATGGCACCCAGGTGCAGGTCCGGCCGTGTCAATCCGCGTTGGCGGTGTGGGAGGCCTTGCTGGACCGTCGCGATAACGACTTCCTGGTGGTCCTCACCGATCGGGACCTGGTCGACCTGGGGGACTCCATCGCGGGGCGGTTACACAAACAGCAGGTGGAGATGGTGGAACCGTGGGGGGCGGTTGCGTCCATGTTCGGGGCGACAACGGTGGCCTCCGACCTGAAGCGGGCAGGCACCGAACTCGCCACGGCACTCACCGACCACCGCCCGCCGGGTGGCTTTCCGGCGGCCGCCTCCGGCGTCGTAACCGCCGACGTCGCGATGCGGGCCCTGCTCGCCTCGGTGTTGCGCATTCCCGCGGGCGAGGTCGACCCGCAAGGCTTGCTGGACGTCTCCGCCGACATCGACGCGCAACACCGCTGGCAACAACTGCCCGACCCGGTGCGTGCAGCGGTCACTGACTGGTCACGCGACAATCTGGGTTTGACCGCTCCGCTGATCCTGGACATCGTCGGCAGCCCATCGCCAGTCGATGCGGTCACCGTCGGACTGGTCTGCGACGTTCTCTACACCGATAGCAGCCGGCCTGCCCAGGCGCACGCGGCCGCGGCCAGGTTGGAACCGTTGATGGGAGGTGCCCAACCTGAGCAAGTACAGGCACGTGCTTTGGCGGCGTTGGCCACCGGCTACCTGGGCGCCCCGCAGCGAAGCGATCAACAACGCTCGGCGTTGCTTGTGCGCTCCGAACAACTGCTGGTCGACGTGCAATGGCCACAAGGTGCGGAGCTGTCCGCGGTGCTGCCCGCCGGCTTCGACGCCCGCCTCCGGGCGCTGGCCCATGCACTGGCGGATGTGTTGGCAGGCGACTCGGCGACAGCGCAGGATCCGCTGGGCCGGGACCGCGTCGAGTACCGGCTCGCGAACCTGCTGGATCATGCTGCTGCGCGCGGGCAGCAGTCCACCGCCACGGGCCGCGCCCAGATGGCGGTGCGGCTGTCGCGCTGGCTGCACAGCGCTGACACGGCGGTCACCACTCTGCGCGCGGCGCTGGCCCGCCAGGCCGGGGAGGACGCCTGGGTCGACCGCGCGATCGCCGACGTAGCGGCGGGCAGCAGCGATCCGCAGGTTGCGTCGGTCTACCGGACGTTGGCGGAGCGTGCCGGTGCCCGCCGGACCGCCCACGATGCGCAGTTCGCGCGGCTGCTTGCAGAGGATGTTGCCGCTGACCGTACTGGCGATGCGGCGCCGGGGGTTGAGGATGTGCTGGCCGATCTGGTGGCCCCGCTGGCATCCGGTCAGAAGGCGCTGATGATTGTGGTCGATGGGATGAGCACGTCGGTGGCCGCTGAACTCGTCGACGCCGCAGTGCAACGCAACTGGATCGAATGTGTCCGCGGAGATGTCCGATTGCCGGTAATCGCGGCACTACCCACGCTCACCCGCTATAGCCGCTCCTCCCTGTTTGCCGGTCAACTGTGCGACGGAGCCCAAACCGACGAGAAGCGCACATTCGGGGCGCTGTTTCCCAGCGGACAACTGTTCCACAAGGACGACCTGCGCTCAGCTCTCGGCGAGCAGCTGCCGGCCTCGGTACGCGAGGCGATTTCCTCCGACGCGCCGGTGGTCGCGGTGGTGCTGAACACGGTCGATGATGCCCTGGCCAAAGCCGATCCCGGCGGCATCGACTGGACCGTGGACGCTGTGCAACACCTGGGGCCGCTGCTGGACCTGGCAGGACAAAGTGGACGGGCCGTGGTGCTGACCTCGGATCATGGCCACGTTGTCGAACGCGGATCGCACCGCCTCGCCGCCGACGGCGCAGACGCCCGCTTCCGCTCCGCAACAACCGGCGAACCGGGCGAGGGGGAGGTTCTCCTCGCTGGGCGCAGGGTTCTCACCGGCCCGATTGTGGCCGCGTGGCGGGAGGACCTGCGCTACGGCAACAAGGCCGCCGGCTACCACAGCGGGGCTGCCGCCGCGGAGGTCACGATCCCGTTCATTGTGTTGACGCGCACCCCCGACAGGCTCGCTGCTGCCGGGTGGCAGCCCGCACCGCCGCAGGCACCGCCGTGGTGGCTGGAAGCCGCGAGAGTCCCGGTCGCGCCAGTTGGGCGGCCCAGCCGCCGCGAACCTGGTACGGCGGCGCAGACCCGGGTGGCAGCCGGGCAGGAGTCCCTGTTCACCATCGGCGACGGCGCCGACCCTGATCACCGTCCCAGCGACGACCGGGCCCCCGGCGCCGTCTCCCATCACGCGCCAGCAGGCCTCGCCGCTGACCTGTCGAGCCCGGGGCGGCTGTTGGCGGAAGGGCTGCTGGCCAGCGATGTGTACCGCACACAGGTCGCCCGCCACCCGCGTGGCCGCCCGAGCGATCAGATCGTTGCCCAGGTGGTGACGTGTCTGGTCGACAGCGGCGGGCGGTCCCACCGCGACGTTGTCGCCCACCAGTCCGGGATCGCGGCGGTGCGGGTGGCGGGCAGTCTGGCCCCTCTGCAGAAGATCCTCAACGTGGAGGGTTACCCAGTACTGGGCGTCGACCCCGACGGTGTCACCTGGCTGCTGGACGCGGCGATGTTGCGCGACCAGTTCGGACTGCGCAGGTGAGTGCGCCTTCGGCGCGACGCCAACGTGACGTGATCGACTCGCTGCGCCGCGGCACCGTACCCGCGAACGGGCTGGACCTGCTCGCCGTCGGACTGGACCGGTTCGACGCTGCAATCGATGACGAGTTGACATCCGCGGCCGACGGCGGGGCCGTGTTCAAAGCGGTCCGCGGCGAATACGGCGCGGGTAAGACATTCTTCTCCCGCTGGCTCCAGGAACGCGCCCGCAGGCTCGGATTCGCCACGTCCGAGGTGCAGATCAGCGAAACGGAAACCCCGCTGCATAAGTTGGAAACGGTGTACCGGCGGATCACCGAAAACCTCACCACCGCCGAGTTTCCACCGTCAGCGTTCGGGCAGATCATCGACGCGTGGCTGTTCGTCCTCGAAGACGACGCCCTAACCGCCGGCGCCACCGAGCAGACGCTTCCCGCGGCGGCCGCGGACCTGATGGAACGCCGCCTGGAGGTGGTGGGCCGCACCGCCCCCGGATTCGCTGCCGCGCTTCGCGGCTACCAACAGGCCCTGGTCGCTGGCGACGTCGGGACCGCCGCCGGGTTGCTTGCCTGGCTCGCCGGACAGCCACATGTGGCGGCCGGTGCGAAACGGGCCGCGGGGGTGAAAGGGTCGTTGGACCACTTCGGTGCGCTCGGGTTTCTGCAAGGGCTGCTCGTCGTGCTGCGCGACTCCGGTTTCCGCGGCCTCGTCGTGGTGTTGGACGAAGTGGAGACGTTGCAGCGGGTGCGCGGAGATGTCCGGGACAAGGCCCTCAATGCGTTGCGCCAACTCATCGACGAGGTCCACTCGGGCCGGTTCCCTGGCCTGTATCTGCTGATCACCGGGACCCCGGCCTTCTTCGACGGCACCCAGGGAGTCCAGCGACTGCCACCGTTGGCGCAACGCCTCGCCACCGACTTCACTGGCGAACCACGCTTCGACAACCCGCGCGCGATCCAAGTCCGGCTGCCCGGCTTCACCCGCGACAGCCTCATCGAACTCGGCGTCCGGGTACGCGACGTGTACGCCGACGGCGCCAGCGCACGGGTGCCGCAGCTTGTAGATGATGCATACATCGCGACCCTGGCCGATGCCATGACCGGGCGCCTCGGCGGCAAGGTCGGCATCGCTCCGAGGGTGTTCCTCAAGAAGTTCGTCGCCGACGTGTTGGATCGGGTGGACCTGTTCGACGACTTCGATCCCCGCCGACACTCTGCGATTACGGTGCGCAGCGAGGAACTCACGGCCGACGAACGGGCGGTCGCCGGCATCGACGGCATCGTCCTG
>JAUPKM010000306.1 GCA_030837445.1 Actinomycetota bacterium | reverse complement strand
GTCGGCCTTGGCCCGGTCCCAGGAGATCGTCGCGTGGTCTTCATTCTCGGTCCAGGGCACCGTCAGGAATGTGACCTTGCTGGGGGAGATGCCGCTCATGCTGGTGGCCAGGTCCTGAAGCTTCTCGAGGCCGCCCAGTCCTGGATCTGTCGTCAGGGAGGAGGTCGCCCGGTCGAGGACCCGGTAGAGCCGCACCGGGTTTGTCAGGATCTGGGTGCTGGTGGCTTTGCGTAGCGCCGAGGCGAGGAAGTCCTGCTGCCGGCTGATCCGACCGATGTCGGATCCGTCTCCCAGGCTGTAGCGGGCACGCACGAAGGAGAGTGCCTTCTCGCCGGTCAGCGTGCTCTTACCCGCTGGCAGGGTGAGTCCGCTGAGCGGATCGTCCACCGGTTCGTTCACGCACACTTCGACCCCGCCGAGTGCCTCCACCACACCCTTGAATCCGGTGAAGTCGACCAACATGAAGTGGTCGATGTAGACGCCGGTCAGAGCCTCCACAGTCTTCACCGTGCAGGCCGCGCCCCCGTCATTGAATGCCTCATTGAAACGTTCCTGCTGGGGTGCCACCGGCTGACCGGCCGCATCCGTGCAGGCGGGAATCTGAACCTTCGAATCGCGCGGGATGCTGACCGCAAATGCGCTCTTCCGGTCGCCGGAGACGTGAAGCAGAATAGTGGTGTCGGAGCGGGCACCTTGAATTTCCGTGGTGCTGCCATAGTCGCCGTTGTCAGCTCCGATTCGGGTATCCGAGCCCATCAGCAGGATGTTCAGCGGCTCGTTGGAGTCGGTGTCGGCAGAGCGATCCGGTCGTGGCCCCAACAACGAGGAAATGTCCTGGGTACGGATGTTGTCGTCGAGGTTCTGGTAGGCGATCGCACCCGCACCGGCGACTCCGGTCGCGAGCAGGACGAACGCGCTAGCGGTGCCCGCGAGTACTCGGGGCCACCGGCGCCGTTTCGACACGCTCACGCAGATCCTCCGGTCCTCTGGTCGCAATATTCTAGCCCGGCGGCAGGGCGACGGATGCAGTCCGCCCGAATTCTGTGCATAGCCCGAAAGTTCGCCGGTGGCTGTGAGGCTTCGACGCCAGCGGTCCCCGACCGGTTCCGGGGTCAGATCTGCCGAGTCAGTTGTGCCACTCGTCGGCCCGCTCCGCGCGGGCGATCGCGGTCATCCGAGACGGTTCGGCATTGACCACCAGCACCGTCGAAGCCGAAAGAGCCAGAGGGACGAGAACGGCGGCGAAAAAGTCTGCCTCGGGCGAACGCCCTGGGGCCACCGCGATTCGGCTGGAGGCCTTGTCCGCCATCGCACCCGCGCGGAGCATGGCGGCGGAGCCGGTCAGCAATTCCGATCCGGTCGCAAGGATGTTCATAGCCGGATCCGGGGGCAGCAGCGTCGCCACGTCCGGTTGTCCGGGAAGCTCCGCCAAGGCGTCTATCGCCCCGGGCGGGCAGGCTGAGCCGAGCGGGGCGCCGAGTGGATGATTGGAGCAGACGAGGACAGCCACGGACCCGCTCCCCGCGTCGGCAGAACCGCCTGCTGCGGCGGACTGTCCAGACGTGGATTCCGCTCGGCTGACGTGCAGGCTCTCGAATCGATCTCGCGAGATGATCTGCACCTCGGCCGTTGCCGCGGCGCCGGAGTCAGGAAGCGCGACGACCCCGCCGATCCCCCAGATCGCAGCTGCCCAGATGGGTTGCAACCAATTGCCGGTCATGTCCAAGCCGACGGCGTCTCCGGGCGACACATCGAATTCGAGCGAGAGAAGGTTGGCCGCCTTGGCCACCCAGTTGTCCAGGGTAGTGGCCGAGAGTTCGATTCGCGCTGGCACCGACTCGTCGTAGTAAGTGAGCGCCGGCGTACTGGCAGAGCTCCGCAGTCGCTGCCGGCGTGCGGTCTCGGGGTGTCCCGCCGGCTGGAGCCTTGCCTCAGCTGCTGGCAGATCCGCGGTCGGCATGAGGCGAACGCTACTTGGGGTCGGCGAATCTGGCAGGGTAGGGGGATGCTGGAAGCCGTACTCTTGGTGGGCGGTCGCGGGACTCGGCTGCGCCCGTTGACCAACAACATTCCCAAGCCCATGTTGCCGGTGGCGGGCGTACCCTTCACCGAACACCAGATTGCCCGCGCCCGCGCCGCCGGGGTGACCAGAGTGGTGCTGAGTACGTCCTATCGGGCGGAGGTCTTCAGCGAATACTTCGGTGATGGCGCCGACTTCGGCGTCGAAATGGTCTACGCGCCTGAGGAGTCGCCGCTCGGAACTGGCGGGGCGATCCGTAACGTCACGCGGTTCCTACGTAGCGGGCCGGACGATCCGGTGCTGGTCTTCAACGGTGACGTCCTGTCCGGGTTGGACATCGCCGGGCTGGTGGCGCATTGGCGGCGTGCCGGTGCCGCGGTGGCGCTCTACCTGACTCGGGTGCCGGATCCGAGAGCGTTCGGGCTGGTGCCCACCGATGCTGACGGCAACGTGACGGCCTTCCTGGAGAAGCCGACCTCCCCGGCCGAGATTGTCACCGACCAGATCAACGCTGGCTGTTACGTTTTCCGCCGCTCGGTGATCGACCGCATCCCGCCCGGACGGGTGGTTTCGGTTGAACGGGAGACGTTCCCCGCGTTGTTGGCCGACGGCGCTAATGTCATCGGCGTCGTGGACGACGCCTACTGGTTGGATCTCGGCACTCCCGCCGCATTCGTGGAGGGTTCCCGCGACATCGTCACGGGACGCATCCCGTCTCCCGCGCTGCCCGGGGAAGTCGGCCGGGCGCTGCTGCTGCCGGGAGCCGACGTCAGCGTCGACGCCGTGGTCGCTGGCGGGTCGGTAATAGGCCGAGACGCTCATGTGGACGCATACGCGACGGTTGACGGCAGCGTCATCCTGGACGGTGCCAGGGTCGGGGTGGGAGCCACCATCACCGCGAGTGTTGTAGGTGCCGGCGCTGTGGTGGGGCATGGCACCCGGGTGTCCGGTGCCGTCATCGGTGACGGTGCGGTGCTCGGTGCCGAGAACGAGTTCCTCGATGGCGTGCGGGTATGGCCCGGGGCGCAGATTGCGGACTGCACAATTCGCCACTCGTCAGACCAGAGCTGACAGCTCGCCTCGCCTGCCGTGCTCAACACCCTGCTGATTGTCGGCGCCCTAGTGGTGTCGGTGTTGGTGGTCGTGAACCTGCTCACGAACCTGTGGGCGCGCCAGCACTACCTGTTGATCTCGTTGTGGGCCACCGGGGTGATGCTCGCCATCGCCTGGCTGGCCGGTATCAGCTGGAGTGAGCTCGGCCTCAGCATGGGGGGAGGAGCTCTGACCAGCGGGCTCATCTGGTCGGCGGTGTTGGTCGGAATTGTGATAGTCGGGTACGCGCTCGCCGCCGCGCTGCCACTGACCCGCAAGGGCTTCAATGATTCCCGCACCGCAGAGATGGGCGTCGGTGGTGTTATCTACCACGCAGCGCTCCGGATCCCGATCGGGACCGCGTTGATGGAAGAGGTCGCCTTTCGGGGGGTTCTGCTGGCCATCTTCTCGGCAGCATGGGGAACCATCTGGGGGGTCACCGCCTCCTCCTTGCTGTTCGGAATCTGGCACGTCTTGCCCGCTCTCGAGTTCCATGACGCCTCGTCGACGACCGACCGGCTTGGCAGCGGATGGCGCGGGAAGCTGACTACCGTCGCGGGTCAGGTGGTGGGTACGGGTGCTGCCGGCGTCGGCTTCTGCCTGGTGCGTATCTTCTCCGACAGCCTGCTTCCCAGCATCGCTCTGCATGCGTCCCTCAATGCCCTCGGGTTCGCGATGAGTTGGGCATTCGGACGTCGACTTCGCGAGTTGTGATCAGCCGGAAGCATCGCCGCCTAGCCACGGACAGGCCGGTGGATCTGGAGGCCACGTTGGGGCCGCTGAGGTTCGGCCGGGACCCGAGTTGGGGTCGACTTTCGCCCGGAGTCTTGGCGAAGGCCTCGCTCACGCCGCAGGGCCCCGGGGTCGAGTTCCTGCGGGTGGATGTCGGCGCCGGGGAGGTCCTGCAGGAGGCTTTCGGTCCGGGCGCCGACTGGCTGGCAGCTCGACTTCCTGAGTTGATAGGTGAGACCGACGACCCCGGGGAGTTCATCCCCCCTGAGGTTTTGCTAACCGTGGCCCGCCGACATCGCGGGCTGCGGGTACCGCGGAGCCGACTGGTCGTGGAGTCTCTAGTGCCGGTGGTGATTGGCCAGAAGGTCACCGGGGTGGAGGCGGGCGCCTCCTATCGTCGGTTGCTGCTGACGCTCGGAACTCCGATCGGGGTCGGACCCCTGCCGGAGTTGGTGGTTCCGCCTTCGCCCGAGCAGTGGCGAGCTGTGCCCTCGTGGCAGTGGCACCGCGCAGGCGTGGGCCCGGAACGTGCGGGCACGGTTGTGGCCGCGATGGCGAGGGCCCGATCCCTGGAACGGTTGGTGGAGACATCCCATGCGGAGGCGCGTCGCGGGCTCATGTCCTTACGAGGGGTGGGGGAGTGGACGGCCGCAGAGGTGGCGCAGCGGGTCCTGGGTGACGCCGATGCGGTGTCGGTGGGTGACTTTCACACCGCGAAGTCCATCGTCTACCTCTTGACGGGCAGTCGGAACGGCACAGATCAGCAGATGCTGGACCTGCTCGAGGACTTCCGAGGCCACCG
>JAUPKM010000305.1 GCA_030837445.1 Actinomycetota bacterium | reverse complement strand
AGGCCTTCTCTGCGGGCTGCCTGTCGTCGCTCCCGGAGTCGCCCCCCGCAGTCGACGATTTCGCGTCAGGATCCTGATGAGTCGCCCCAAGTCCCATCATCGACATCACTTTGCCGACGACCACGCCCACCACGATCAGGACTACGGCGACGCCGACCAACCAAGGCTGGGCGATCACGACCGCCACGCAACCGAGGATGAACGCGACCATGATGATGATGACTGCCGTCCAAGCGGCTGGCGTCTGGCCGTGGTTGTCGTGTTGCTCGCTGGACATCTCTTCTCCCGGCTGTGTGGTGGCTGCATGGCTTGCTGGTGAGTCGCTGGCGGCGGACCGTGGCGGGCCCGATTGTGCGGCTCCGCGGATATTGTGTCAGGTCGGAGTCGATTGTGGGGTCCACCCCACGATCCAATGCATCCCAGGCCTGCGCCGGCGTGCGGGAGCTGTTCGTTGGCTGCCCCTTCCCGGCTTGGCGCTCGTACCGGGATCCCATCGCAGGCCAGCTGCGCCCGCGCCAGGCTGTCACGGCTCCTGCGGCTGCCGCGAGGAGTCCCCCCGCCGCGGTTACGAGCCACCACCATGTCGTCGTCACTGCAACTGGTTCGACGCCAAGTTCGGCTGCGCCCGCCGCTGTCGCCTGGGAGGTGGCAGTCCACCCGAACCGACTGGCCGCGCCGGTCGCGACCAGACCGGCGATCACGACCAGCAAGGCGCAACTGATCCGACCGATTGAGCGGGTCGCGGCGACACCGGCGACGCCGGCCACGATCAGGACACCGGCGCCGGCCACCAGCGGAAGGAGGCTTCGACCTGTCAGCGTCGCCACCACCAGCGGCTCGCCGGAGCCTCCCGCCTGCACAGTGGCCCAGACCCGACCAATCGACACGAGCACCGTCGCGCCCGCCACACCAGTGGCGACCAGTGCCCATCCGTATTGCCGGGCCGGTGTCACCCGAGCGGCCGCATCGTGTTCGCGACCGCGATGGCCCGCAGCACGGCCAGCGCCTTGTGGCAGCACTCCTCGTGTTCGGTCAGCGGATCCGAGTCAGCGACGATGCCCGCTCCGGCCTGCACATGCGCGAGTCCGTCTCGCAGGACAGCGGTCCTGATGGCTATCGCGGTGTCCATATCGCCGGCAAAGTCCAGGTACCCGACGATGCCGGCGTAGAGACCGCGGCGCACGGGTTCGAGTGCGTCGATGATCTCCATCGCTCTGGGTTTGGGCGCACCGGAAAGAGTCCCCGCTGGGAAGGTGGCCGCCAGCAGGTCGGTCGCGCTGCGGCCGGGCGCCAACCGACCCACCACCGTCGAGACGATGTGCATGACGTGAGAGAACCGCTCCACGGTCATGAAGTCAATGACCTCGACGGTGCCCGGGTCACACACCCGGCCGAGATCATTCCTGCCGAGATCGACCAGCATGAGGTGCTCGGCGCGCTCCTTTTCATCGGCGAGCAACTCCTCGGCCAACGCAGCGTCCCGCTCAGGTGTGGAGCCGCGCGGACGTGTGCCTGCGATCGGGTGCAGCATCGCTTCGCCGTCGGTCAGCCTGACCAGCGCCTCCGGACTGGACCCGACAACGCTGAAAGCCACCACCTCGCCCAGCCCATCCTCGGCGTCTCTCGGATCGCCCGCGGATTCACCCGCTTCGCGGGCCGGATCGGGGAACTGAAGTAGGTACATGTAAGGACTTGGGTTGGTCGCCCTCAGCACGCGATAGACATCGAGCGGGTCGGCTTGGGTAGGGGACGAGAACCGCTGCGAGACAACGATCTGGAATGCGTCGCCGGCCCTGATGTGTTCCTTGGCGACCTCGACATCGGCCTGGTAGTCCGCAGCCGATGTTCGGCTGGCGAAGTCCGCCGGCGCGTGCTGGTCACAGGTCACCACCATCGGCTCCCGCTGCGCCGTGAGATCCGCAACCATGCGATCCAACCGTGTCAGCCCGTCGCGGTAGGCACGATCCACACCCGACGGTTGGTCGTCGTAATTGATGGCGTTCGCTATCAGGGTGACGGTGCCCTGGTGGTGGTCGAGCACAGCTAGGTCGCTGGCCAGAAACATCGCGAGTTCCGGCAGGTCGAGTTCGTCCGGATTCTCGTCCGGAACTCGCTCCCACCGGCGGACGGCGTCGTAACCGACCATTCCGACGAGCCCTCCGGTCAACGGAGGAAGCCCGGGCAACCGCGGCGTGTGGAGAACCTCCAATGCCTGCGCAAGCATTTTCGTCGGATCGCCTGCGTCGGAAAGGCCCACCGGCGCCTGACCCAACCAGCGCCCCTCGCCCGCGTTCGTCGTCAGCATGGCTGCACTGCGCACCCCCACGAACGAATACCGCGTCCACACCCCGCCTTGTTCCGCCGACTCGAGCAGAAAGGTGCCAGGCCGGCCACCGGCCAGCGCCTGATAGAGGCCGATCGGGGTCAGGTCATCGCACATCATGCGACGGCAGATCGGGATCACACGACGTTCGCGGGCCAGTTCAGCGAACTCCGCCAGCGTGGGCGCCACCGTGGCGTCGGTCCCCAGCCGCGCATAACACTGCTCAGGATCGTCTGACGAGGAGCGACCAGGGTGGCCAGCGTCTGCCGACAGCTGGCGTGATAGGCCGGGGCCACCCGGTTCGTCATCCGCCATCGACGGCCACCTCCTTCGTGAAACATGTCGGCGTCCCTGTGTGGCAGGCAGGACCCACCTGATCGACCTCCAACAACAACGCGTCGCCATCACAGTCCACCCGGACAGAACGTACCCGCTGCCGATGCCCGGAAGTCTCGCCTTTCACCCAGTATTCGCCGCGCGAACGGGACCAGTAGGTGGCTTCACCGGTCGCCAGGGTCCGGCGCAACGCTTCGGCATCCATCCAGGCCAGCATCAGCACCTCCTTTGAGTCCCACTGCTGGGCAACCGCAGCTACCAGACCATCGGCGTTGGGGCGCCACGGCTGAATTGGCGCCGGTTGGCCGAGTGGCGGCCCGGTCGGCGCGAGCCCGGCCGACTCGGGCGGGGCCGGCTCGAGGCCTGGCCGTTGAGGTCGGAATGACGGGGACTCCTCGGGGGCAACCACCCGACCATCCTGCCATTGCCGCCCCCTACGCTGGGAGGCGTGACCTCAGACAGCTTGGCCAGCAGCGAACGCTCCGAACTATGCGACCTGCTACAGGACTTAGGGCCGGACGCCCCAACGCTCTGCGAAGGCTGGGACACCAGGGATCTGACTGCACACCTTGTCGTCCGTGAGTCGCGCCCCGATGCCTCGATCGGCATTGTCGTCAAGCCACTGGCTGGCTGGACCGACAAGGTCCAGGCAGCAGCAGCCCGCAAGCCATTCCCTGAACTTGTCAGTCAAGTGCGCTCCGGACCACCGCGACTTTCCGTGTTCTCCCTGCCCGGCGCTGACGCAGCCGCCAACACGCTCGAGTACTTCGTGCACCACGAGGACGTCCGCCGGGCGCAACCGGGTTGGTCCCCGCGGGAACTTCCAAGCGAATCTCGATCGATCCTGTGGAAGAGACTGCGGGCTTCATCAAAGATGCTTTTCCGGAACGCCACGATGGACGTGGTGCTCGATCCCACAGACGTCGAGGACGCTGGGCCAATCCCAGATCACCCGGGCGCGGTCGTGCTTAAGGGACCAGTGGCGGAGTTGACGATGCACGCTCACGGCCGTTCGGAGGTCGTCGACCTTGAGTTCCTGGGCGACCAATCCGTGGTCGATCTCTACCTGTCGTCGGCCCGCGGGGTGTAGCTCGCCCCATCGACAGCTCCCCGTCCCACCCCTGCGACCGGTTAGGGGTCGAGGGGTGGGTTGGGTGTGTCGCGGTAGGTGAGGCCGCTGGGCATGGTCCAGGTCCATCCGGGT
>JAUPKM010000304.1 GCA_030837445.1 Actinomycetota bacterium | reverse complement strand
TGTCGGGCAACGCCCAGACAGCGCGACGGATGGCCCCGGCCCGCGGCAGCAAGCGGTCGAGCAGCTTATTCCGCGTGCTCGGGAATGCGATCCAGAAGATGCCGTCCGCACCGAGCGAAATGTTGTCGGGGGTCCCCGGCAAGTTGTCCAGCAGGACTTCGCTCTGGCCTGCCGCCGGTCCCTGCAGCTGCAGCTTGCGGATCCGGTAGCCGGCGGTCTCAGCCACCAGCGCGAAACTCTGATCCGCCGACAGTGCCACCCCGTTGGCGAACCGAAGCTGATCGAGCACCACCTCCACGCCGCCGGTCGGCGACCATCGCAGCAGCCGCCCGGTCGCCCGACCCTCCAGCAGGTCGCCGGTGTAGTTGTGGATCGAGAACTTCGTGGACGAGTCGGTGAAGTAGACACTTCCGTCGGCGGCGATCGAGGCGTTGTTGGTGAACATCAGCGGTCGGCCGGCCAGTTCCGAGGTCAGGGTCACCACTTTGCCCGTGTCGGGCAGCACCCGCAGCAGGCCCCGATGACTGTCGCAGACGATCAGGGAGCCGTCAGCATCGATCTCGATCCCGGCCGGTCGGGCGCCGGTGTCGGCCACCGTCGCAATCGTGCGGCCCTCGTCGGTCAGCCGCAGGACAGCCCCCCGCTCGATCCCGGTGTAAACCGCGCCAGCGGCGTCGACCGCCACATCCTCCGGACCAAAGCCAGGTAGCGGCCACAACTGCAGGCCGGTGGGGACTGCCGTCGGCGCATACCGGCCCGTGAGTCCGAGATCGACCGGGGGTGACCAACACAGCGGTTCCAGCGGCACTCGAAGGTTGGCGCGGGCGTTGTTGGTAGGCACCGGGGTCAGTCCGTTCTTCCCGGGGTCGGCTGCAAACCCTCGGCGACGAGCCGTTGCAACTCGTCGTCAGTGAGGTCGTAACCCACCCACTGGGAGGCCTTGGCCAGGACTTTCTGGCGCGCTTCGGGCATCTTGTCAGCGGCCTCGGCATTGGCCGCGGCCCACTGCCGGTGCAATTCCCACGCGAGCTCACGTTGACGCAGGGCCTGCTCGATTCGGTGCAACTGATCCTCGTCGCACTCCAATTGCCACACCTGCTGGATCGTCCTGGGAAGGACCTGCCGGTAGTCATGCCCACCCTCGGCGAAAATGCCCGGGGTCGGGACAAGCGCATTGGCCATGTCGAAGAACGTCGCGAAGAAGGTCGCGACCGGCACCCAGGCTGTCCCGCGCGGAGACCCTGGTGGTCGACGTTGCTCGGGACCCAACCACGGCGGTCGACGCCACAGCAGGGGTGCATCGAACTTCGGGATCGGATCATCGCCGTTCTGCAACAACAGGTACCTCACCTTGGCGCGATCGTCGTCCGAGAGCGCGTACCAATCCTTTATTGCCCGCGGCAGGTAGAGCCAGTCACCGCGGACCTCCGGCCCGATCACCGGCGGGTCTGCGACCGAACGATCCCCCCAAATCTGGTCGCGCCACTCGGTCGCCGCCGGGGTCCCGATCCAAAGAGCCGCATCGATCCCGGATCCCATCAGGCCAAAGGTGTGGGTGTCGCGGAACATCTCCTCACTGACCTGCGATCCGAGGCTTTCCCCGAAGAGCAGAAACCGTGGTCGCTGGCTTTCGGGCATGGCCCGGATCCGCGACATGATGCCTTCCAGCACCATCCGGGTTTGCGCGGTTCCGGTGGGCACCTTGGTCAGCGACAGCGACGAGGGCAGCACCGAGTACTGGATGGCGGCGCTGGCACAGTCTCCGCCGGTGAGGTACTCCAGCGTCTCGTTCGCGACGTAGTTGATGTACCCCGAACCGGTCGGTGAGAACAACGCGAAGACTTTGCGCTGCAGCGCCTGGGTACGGTCGATCTCGGCCAGCAGTAGATTCGCCCGCTCCACCTCGTCGGCCGCAGCCGGCAAGGAGGCATAGACCCGGATCGGCTGCTTCGCATCGGAGCTACCCATCACCGCGTTGATACCGGCCGGCGTCAGCGCCATGCTCAACCACCGCCGGCCCTCCCGGGTCAACTTGCTCCACGGCACCCCAGACGCCGGGCTGCCGGTCACCTCCGGGAGCTGCGGCGGGATGGCGTGGGCCGGCTCGACTCCGTCGCCGCCTTTGGTGAGTTTCGCCGTCACCAGCGTCATCGCCGCCCACCCGAGGCTGGCGCTGGCGATCGCCGCGCTGATCCGACCGGCCGTGCGGTGATCAGCTGCGCTGCCACCAACGACCGCGGCCGCGAGTCGCGCTCCGACCCGGCTGATCCCCGACTCTGCTCGTGCCAGTCCGAACGTGAGGCCGGTGACCACGACACCGATCCCGGCCGCCTTGGCCGCCGAGACCTCGCGGACCTTGTCCTCGTAGAACACCCCTGCGCTGATCTCCGATCCGGGCGCTTGCCGCCAGGGCATCGTCGCCAACCACGAGCCGATTCCTGTTGCGACCACCGAACCCAGCAACACGCCGGCCCGTTTGCGTTGGCTGTCGGTGGCCTGGGCTGCGACAAAGGCCGCTGTCGAGCCGAGCCCGGCGAGGCTGGCCGCTGCGGTCGCCGAGAAGCCGAGCCGCAGAAAGGCCCGGCGGCCCGACTCGTGCTCCTGCCACCGAAGTGCGGCACTTCCTCCGAGCGCGGCCACTGCAACCCCTGCATCCACCAAGGCCATCGCCACCGGCAGGTTCCGGCCACCGGTGAAGCGGCGGGAAATCGCAGTCAACAGGGAATTCGCGGAGGTGCCGAAGGCGTAGGAAGTCACCGCGGACACACCGGTGATGATCGCCTGGTCACTGGTGGCGCGGGTCAACAGGTTGGGCTG
>JAUPKM010000303.1 GCA_030837445.1 Actinomycetota bacterium | reverse complement strand
CGCGGATGCGAAGCCCCAGCCGGGAGGCACCGAACAGCAGGTCGAAATCGCCGAACGGGTCGAACTCGCCTAGGTGGGATCTACCCGCCGCAATCCGACGGTAGGCATCGGCTCGAAGTGCCTTGGTGCCACACAAGGTGTCTCGGATGGGTTGGCTAAGCAGATAGGTGAAGAGGCCCCCGAAGAGTTTGTTGCCGACCAGGTTGAGGAATCGCATGGCGTCGCTGTCCATCGGGTACACCAGTCGGGAACCGTTGGCGAACTCGCAGGTGTCGTCCGTCACGGCCGCGACGAACCGCGGGAGCTCCTCCGGCGGTACTGAGAGGTCCGCATCAAGGATCACCAGCACCTCCCCGTTGGCCGCCTCGAAGCCGGCCCGCACGGCGTCCCCTTTTCCTGTTCCCGGTTGCCGCAACGCGCGCAGCCGGGTGCCATTCCAGGTCTGGCCGCCGGCAACCGCCTCGCCGATGACTTGCCAGGTGTCGTCGGTGGAACCGCCTTCCACGAACACGATCTCCTGCTCGTCTGCCATCTTGGGCACGCGTTCGATCAGCTGGGCGATATTGCCGGCTTCGTTCCGAGCCGCCACCACGACGCTGACTGAGGCTGGTGGCGTAACCGTCCGGGCGATGGGGCGGGCCACCGTCACCCGGACCATGCTCAGCTGTCTGATGACCGGCAGCGGCGCGATCCACCTGTTCGTGAACCGGGAGACCAGTGGGATGTGCACTGGCAACAGGATCCCGTCCAGCCGTTTCGCGGTTTCGAAGCCGGTGACCGCCAGCAGGTTCTCCAGCTCCACCCACGGAATGTAGTTCTCGTTGTCCGTGCGAACTTTCAGCTTCAGACGTTCCGCGACACGCAGCGCGGGCCGCCACAGTCGGTTGTAGGTCACAACTACTACCCGGGTGTCGGGTACGCACCAACTCCGGATCTTGCGAAGAACCGGGTCCGCGTCGTATACCTCGTCCAACAGCAACGACATCACGATGTGGTCAGGTGTGGTCGCCGGACTGGCCTCGACATCTTCGATCGCAGCCTCGACGAAGTCGGCCTGCGGCAGGAGTCTGCGGGCTTCCTCGAGGGCGGTCCGGTCGACGTCTATCCCGATCGAATGCTTGTGATTGCAGGCGGCCAAGGTGAGACCATCCGCGCAGCCGATGTCGATGATGGTTCGGCCACCGGCCGTCTGGGACGCCACCAACCGGTTGACCTGCTCGTGGAAGAAGCTGTTGCGCCGCCTTCGGCGGGCCACGAAGGCACTGTTCGCCGAGAGGAACCGAGCCCTGGCGGCCAGATGCTCGCGCAGAAAGCGAGAACCTCGGTGCAGAGCGTCCGACGTCAACGTGGTCATTGTGATCCCCGATCCTCGCTGGCCAGCACCCGCAGCGGTGGCAATTGTCCTAGCCGACCCTAGTGAACCTGACCAGGTACTTGAACCGGAGCGGGTCGAACCGTCGGCCCTGCCGCTGCTCCCAGCGCCAGGTCGAGAGTAGCCAGTCGGCGGGAATCGGCGTCCTACCGAAAACGCCGCCAGACAGCAGATAGCTCGGGCCGAGTGTGCACCCGAATTCCTCGATCTGCAGCATCGGCCAACGGGTGGTGAGTCGGCTGCGGTCCCGTCGCAGCATGATCCACAGCAGCGCCTGGTTGGAGTCCCATGGATCCGCCGAGCCGGATGACCACGACTTGGCTCTCCGATTGAACGGCTCTGGGTGGAAGGCGCGGTAGATGGCCGCCGACAGCGGTCCCCAATAGGGCTCGCAGGCAACGACGGCGCCACCGACTTCCAGGCAACGCACCGCCTCGTCCAGGAATCTGTCCACGTCGGGGAAGTGGTGCAGCGCGTCGTTGACGACGAATGCTCCGACCGAGGAGTCACGAAAAGGCAGGGCCGCCGCGCTCAGCACAGCATCCAGGGAGTCGTTGGCCAACACGTCGGTGGTGAACATCGACGGAATCCAGGAGCGACCCATGTCCGCTCCGGCCCCCAATTCCACGATGGGTCCCGAGATCGTTCGCGGGATGATCCTGCGGAGGCCGCCGTACATTTCGCCATAGGCGCTGGCAAGGTATGGATCGGCCAGTACCGCCTCCCGAATCGCCGCCGCCGGCGAGTCGGGGGCCAGCCCCGGGCCACTGGCCAACCGATTTCGTAGTCGTTGGCCCCAGGAGTCGTAGCGAGCGAACTTCGTGTCGGTCACGCTGCCGGACCAGGTCGGGGATCCTGGGCATGGCTGCGCGGTGCGATTGAAATCGCTTGGACGTGCACCACCGCTATCGGCGTCCCCGAGACGATCTCGCCGAGGGCGGTGAGCACCTCGGCCTCGGCCAGTAGACTCCATTGTGGGCCCTTGACGATCTGCAGCAGCAACTGCCCAGGCTGGTCCTGGGACACCTGGAACTGACGTACCAGGAAGTCATAGTCCTGGAAGAAGTGGGCGAAGAATGACGCCGGCAGCCAGCTTCCGTCGGCGAGTTGGACGCTGGCTTGGGTGCGACCCTCGATCCGGCCGATCCGGCTCAAGCCACGCCCGCAGCTACACGGCCGCGACTCGTCCACCGCGGTCGCCAGATCGCCGACCCGGTAACGGATCAGTGGCACAGAGAAGTTGTTCAGGTCGGTCACCACGATCTCACCGGTCTCGCCAGGTTGGGCCGGGCGGCCGTCGACGAGGATCTCGATGATCACGGACTCGTCCATCACGTGGTGGACTTCACCGGCGTCCATGGCTTCGCACCCGAAGGCGATATCGCCTATCTCTCGGGTGCCGTACGAGTCATGGACGGGTGCCTGCAGCACCATTCCCGCGAAATCGCGGGCTTCCGGGGAGATGTCGGCTGCCCGCGAGATGATGCCGCGAACGCGGTATCGGTCGGGATTGGCCGCCGCCCTCGTCGCGATCTGATCCAACGTGCCACCGCTTCCGTCGATCAGCGACGGTGGGCCCTGCTCGAGGCATTCGAGAATGGCAGTCAACCCCTCGTCGTCCACTTCGGCGGTGGTGAACTCGTCTCTGCGGAGCAGCAGATTGTCCAGTCCCGCGCGCATCCGTTGCCAATTCGTCATTCCGACTGAGTCGTCACTTATGCGCAGTTGTCGGTCCCCGAATCGCCAGCCGGACCACTCGGCGGCGCGGAGGGCAACGGCGAGCCGAACCTCCAGTTGGTACCTGTCGACGTAGGTCACCAGGGGTTCGCCGGTGGCACCGCTGGTGGTCATCTTGACCATGTCCCGAGTTCGGTGGGTGTCGGCGAATAGGTCGAAGTAGAGCCGGTCGCGAATATCGTCTTTAGTCAACTGCGGGAGCTGACGTAGATCTTCGATGCCGGCGATCGGGTCCGGTCCGATTCCCGCGAGGGCTTCACGGTAGTAGGGCACGTGAACCGCCGCGTGTTGGACGAGCCGCTGCAACTTACGCAACTGCAGGTCCGCCAACTCCTGCCGCGGCAGCCACTGGGTTTCGCGGAGCTCGAGATAGAGCGAGCGAACCCGGCGGCGGGCCAGCCGATGATGGATCGGCGCACTGGCGAAGTACGCCTCGAACAGTGCGCGCCGCCAGCCCCGGTACGGGGTAGTGGCTCGTGGCACCGGGCGGGAGCGAGGGGCCAGCGTGCCGTCGATCGGTTCGCGGCGTCCCCTGCCGAACTCCCTAAGTGCGGTCGGGAAGTCGGTCAGGGTGGCGGCCGACACCTTCCAGGCGCGTGACCCGGCCAGGAAGGACTCCCCAGCGTTGCGGGGGAGGAACAGGGTCTCCACCTCCACCATGGTGTAGCCCTTGGCCCGGGCCGCGACGCGGATGAATGCCTGGAAGACCTGGTAGTCCCCCCGGTAGTCGACAACGTCCGCCAGCACCCGGCGAGGCCCGAGGACGAAGCCCGACTTGGAGTCCGCGGCACGATCCCCAAAGGCGACGTTCAGGACGGTGTTGAGGCCCTTCGAAAAGGCGAGTCGACCATCCTTCTCTCGTTCGATCTGTGACCGGACCCCCTGACAGATGTCGGCTCGGGACTCCAGTAACCGCCGGTAGAGCGTTACCACCTGCTCAGGCGGGTTCTGCAGATCCGCATCGATCAGGCAGACATAAGTGCCGCGGGCCGCCGCGATCCCGCTGCGCCACGCGGCCGGGATCCCAAGGTTGGTGTCGTGCCGGACGCCGACAATCGCGTCCGGAAAGTTGCGACTGAGTGCCTGGATCACGTCCCACGTGGTGTCGGTACTGCCGTCGTCCACTGGCACCAACTCGCAACTGACCCCTGCCCGAGCCATCGCAGCGAACAGCCGCGACGCCAGCGGTGGCAGGTTGGCCTCCTCGTTCAGGCAGGGCACCACCACCGACACGTCCACTTTCGCTGCCACGACCCGATGTCCCTCCACTTGTCGTACGGTTGGTAGGCCC
>JAUPKM010000302.1 GCA_030837445.1 Actinomycetota bacterium | reverse complement strand
GGTTGATACAATTGTCGTTATTCTTGAATATACTTTCACTTTCTTCTAGATATATTTTAGCTTCTAAATTTGAAATGTCCCTCAATGGACTAATCAAAAAAATAGAATCAGCAACGGGAAACTGACTGCCACGGGTCGGGTGGGCGCAGCTGCGGTGCCAGTTGCCGAGGCCGCAAGCGCGGCTCGGGTAGCGGCACTGAATGCGCTCGCGGCCGCATTCTCGGTGGTGCCGTCGGGAACCCGCCTGACCCTGGTCAAGGTGGTGGTGTTCGTCGCGGCAGGCGAGGGTTTCACAGAGCACGCGGTGGTGGCCGATGGTGCGTCGGAACTGTTCCAGACGGCGCTCGGACCGGCTGGCGTGCATGCCAGGAGTGCCGTTGGGGTGGCGTCCCTGCCGAAGGGCGCCCCGGTGGAGCTGGAGGCAGTGTTCGTAGCCGCCGCCGGTCCCGGCACTTCCGACCCCGCCGCCCCGGGTCGGCGGCGGCTGGCGTGATGACTGAGACACCCACACTTGCCGCCCGGATCGATGCGGTGGCGCGCGGCGACCGGGCTGGTTGGACCCCGCCGCCGGTTCGATCGGCCGCCACCGTGGCGTTGGTCCGCGCCGGAACCGACGGCGTGCAGGTGTACCTGATGAAGAGAGTGCGGACGATGGTGTTCGCGCCGACCATGCATGTGTTTCCCGGCGGCGCGGTGGAGCCTGACGATGGGCCGCCCGATTCGGCGGAGGGGTTTCGGGCCGCGGCGGTACGGGAGGTTGAGGAGGAGACGGGGCTACTGTTGCCGGACCCTTCGGCACTGGTGCCGTTCGCGAGGTGGGTTACGCCAGAGGTGGAGGTGCGGCGGTATGACACGGCATTCTTCGCCGTCGAAGTTCCGCCAGGCGTAGGTCCGGAGCTGACCGGGACCGAAGCGAGCCATTCGGAGTGGTTGACACCCGAGGTTGCGCTGTCGGAGAACGCTGCCGGTCGAATGGCGATGCTGCCCCCCACCATTGCAACGCTGCACCAACTCAGCGGGTACCCCGATCCGGCGACGCTGCTGGCAGGCGTCGCGTTGCTGCCGCGGCCGGTGCTCATGCCGGTCCCGGTACTGGTGAACGACCAGTTGACATGGACCCTGCATGATCTCGCGGCGGGCACAGTTCTGACCGACTCGACTCAGGCGGGCCTTCCCGCGTCCTGGTCGATGGGGTTGGGGTAGTGCGATGACCGGCTGGTCGGGCGGACCCGTCACTGCGGTCGCGACCTGCGTGCTGGCGCCGAACCCCGGACCGATGACCCTGGACGGGACGAACACCTGGGTCCTGTCCGCTCCCGGCGCCGACGAGGCTGTTGTGGTCGACCCGGGTCCGGCTGACCCGGGGCACCTGGCGGCGATCACCCGCGCGGTTGCCGGTGTCGGCGCCCGCGTCACGCTGATCCTGCTGACCCATGGGCACGACGACCACAGTGCTGGAGCTGCCGCGTTTGCGGCTCAGGTGGGCGCCCCGGTGAGGTCCTGGGATCCGCAGCACCGCACTGGGGAGGCAGGGCTGACGGCGGGTGAGTCGATCTCGGCGGGCGGTGTCGAGATAGACGTGATCGCGACCCCGGGCCACACTTCGGACTCGGTGACGTTCGGGATCCCAGGTGGCATCCTCACCGGGGACACGGTGCTGGGGCGCGGGACAACCGTCGTGGCCCATCCCGACGGTCGGCTGGCCGACTACCTTTCCTCGTTGCGCGCCTTGAGGGCGCTGGTGGATGCGTCTGACTGTCGCAACCTGCTGCCGGGTCATGGCCCGTCCGCGACCGACCCGGGCGCGATGATCGATGCCTACCTGGCTCATCGGCAGCAGCGCCTCGAGCAGATCGAAGCAGTGCTGGCCGGGCTGGATCGGGCGGAGCTGGGCGAGCAAGAACTGACCGCCCGCGTTGTCGAGACTGTCTACGCGGATGTCCCACGTAATGTCTGGCCGGCGGCCGCCGCCAGTGTCCAGGCCCAACTGGCGTACCTACTCGACCCGGAGTGACGACCCGATCTGGACCTGTGGATCGATCAGCGGGCGCGGCGGGCGAGCCGCTCGGTGTCGATCAGCACCACCGACCGTGACTCGAGTCGCAACCAGCCACGGGTGGCGAAGTCGGCCAGTGCCTTGTTCACCGTCTCGCGGGATGCGCCCACCAGTTGGGCGAGTTCCTCCTGCGTCATGTCGTGGGTCACGTGCACGCCGTCGGGCATCGACTGGCCGAATTTGTCGCCCAGTTCGAGCAGGGCCTTGGCGACCCTGCCCGGCACATCTGAGAACACCAGGTCCGCGAGGGCCTCATTCGTGCGGCGCAACCGCAGCGCGAGTGCCTGCAGCAGCGACTCGGCGACCTCCGGACGACCTGTCAGCCATGGCCGCAGAGCCTGGTGTCCCAGGCCCAAGGCGGTCACGTCGGTGAGCGCAACGGCGGGTGCGGTTCGCGGTCCGGGGTCGAACAGCGAGAACTCGCCCAGCAACTCCCCTGGGCCCTGCCCGGCCAGGCTGCTCTCCCGGCCGTCGGGCGCGGTAGGGCCGAGTTTGATCTTGCCCTCGGTGATGATGTACATCCGGTCGCCGAGCTGGCCCTCCAGGAAGAGCACATCCCCCTTGGCCACGCGGGTGGTTTCCATCGAGGCGCGCAAGGCCGCCGCGGCCTCAGCGTCCAGGGCGGCAAACAGCGGAGCCGAACTCAGAACGTCGTCCACGTGTTCCTCTCTGTTCTGCGGGTCGGCTGCACACGACGCCGCAGCTGCCAGGCTAGGTGTAGCACGGGGATGGGCGTTGTTTCCAGCCTACGCGGTGCAGGGCCCGCTACTCGCCCGATTCGCTTGAGCGATTCGGGAGCGCAGTGAGCGCCAATGAAGGGTTCTGTCGGTACCGAGCGATCAACTCTCGTTGGAGCGCGTCGATCCTGACGTGGAGCGTCCGTCGGAATTCTGACAGCTGCTGTTCCCGTTCGCGCAGCCGTTCGGTGTAGCCGTAGGTGTCTTGCTCGGTCTCGGGCTGGTACCGCCATAGCTCGACCAGATCCGGAAGCGGCGGCACTTGGTCGGGCGGCAGAATCGACAGCTTGGCAATCCGCCTCGTTATCGAGGGGGCGTCGGCCAGAGCGTCCGCCAGACCGGCGAGGCCCTCGGTTGTGGCCTCGCCAGCCATCACCAAGTCCAGCCGAGCCTGCAGGATCCGCCGCCAATAGGACACTCGCGTCTCGTAGTCGGTCAACGCCTGTCGGTCGGCGCGAAGGTCGTCCAAACTGAGCGACTCGAATTCGGGGGCCGGCTCGGGCGGGGCGACATCCAGCCGGGCACGCTTGCGCGCCGCCCGGCGAACCGCCGCCTGGTCCTCGGTCATATCCCTCCCGTCGAAGCCGGCCGGCGATCTCCGCAGTGCGCCCGCCGTGGTCGGCACGGTTCGACTCAGGCTAGCGAATATCCGCCAGCACAGGCGGATCGTAGTCGCCTGCCACGACCCGGCAGGATGCCTGCGGCTGCCGGTGCTGGCCGACGGACGTAATCTTGGGGGATGGCGTCGCTGATCCACTCCGCGCGGGCACCCAGAGGTATGCGTGAATCCCGCCTGGCATTGGTTCGTCGAGCGCGCCGGGCCGACCGCATTCTGGCCGAGACGTACCCGGACGCCCGCTGCGAGTTGGACTTTGAATCGCCGCTGCAACTGTTGGTTGCGACAATTCTGAGCGCCCAGTGCACGGATGTCCGGGTCAATTCAGTGACCCCTGCGCTTTTCGCCAGGTATCGAAACGCCGCCGAATATGCCGCTGCCGACCAGGCCGAACTGGCTGCGCTGATCCGCCCGACCGGGTTCTTTCGCGCCAAGGCGACCAACATCATTGCCATGGCCGAGGTATTGTGCCGCCGGTTCGGTGGCGAGGTACCGGCCCGGCTGGCGGATCTGACCAGCCTCCCCGGAGTGGGACGGAAGACTGCGAATGTCGTCCTCGGCAACGCCTTCGGCATTCCTGGGATCACCGTCGACACGCACGTGGGTCGCATTTCCCGGCGGCTCGGCTGGACCAGCCAGACCGATCCGGTGAAGGTCGAGTCGGATATCGCGGCGCTCTTTCCGGCACGTGACTGGACCATGCTCTGCCATCGGGTGATCTTCCACGGTAGACGCTGTTGTACCGCGCGCCGGCCAGCCTGCGACCGCTGCCCGCTGACCGCGCTCTGCCCGTCTGCGGGTGTCCTCGGGAGCGGTGGTTAGCCCCATGCCCACAACCGACTACCCCGCCGACAGCGACCTCCCTGAATGGTTGCGCCCGCTCGTGGCCGCTGCCCGGGCAGTAAGGCCCGAAGACCTCACCAGGTTCCTGGCGCCCCCGGATGGCGGGCGGGACTCGGCGGTGTTGATGTTGCTGGGCGAGACCGACGGTGAACCCGATCTACTTCTCACCGAACGGGCCTCAGGTATGCGGGCGCACTCCGGGCAGCCGGCTTTTCCCGGCGGCACGCAGGATCCTGAGGATGTCGACGCGGCAGCCTGCGCCTTGCGGGAGGCCCAGGAGGAAGTCGGGGTCAACCCGTCCGGTGTCAGGATCGTGGCCCAGTTACCCCAGTTGTGGGTGCCTCCCACCGGGTTCGCGGTGACCCCCATCCTGGGCTGGTGGCACACCCCCAACGCGGTCGCACCGGCCGAGGCCGAGGTCGCCGCGGCCCACCGAGTGCCGATCGAGGAGCTGGCCGACCCGGCCAATCGGGTTCGGGTCGCGCACCCCTCCGGATTCGTCGGACCCGGATTTGAGGTCGCCGACATGATCGTCTGGGGTTTCACCGGCGGACTGGTCGCGAGCCTGTTGCGGCTGGGGGGCTGGGAGCGGCCGTGGGAGCCCGCCCGGGTCGTACAGGTGCAGCTATGAACCTCATCGACTGGATTCTGATCGGGTTGGTCGTGGTCTTCGCGCTGATCGGCTGGCGTACCGGGTTCGTGGTGGGACTGCTCAGTTTCCTGGGCTTCGTGGCGCTGGGAATCGTGGCTGCCCAGTTTGTGCCGGAATTGGTGGCCTCCTGGCAGATTGACAACCCGTGGCGATTGGTGCTGGTGATCGGGTTGGTGCTGCTGGCCGCCGGTATCGGGCAGGCGCTCGGCGCGCTGGCGGGGCGCAGGTTGCGTGACACGGTCTCCTGGCAGCCCGCGCAATGGGTTGACAGTCTGCTCGGCGCAGTGCTGGCGGCGTTCGAGGTTGTGCTGGCGGCGTGGCTGATCGGGACGGCTGTATTGGCCGCTCCGGCCGGCGCTGCCGGCTCTCCGGTGCGGTCCTCGACGGTGCTCGCGCAGGTTGACTCAGCCATGCCCGGCGTGGCCCGTGACCTGCTCTCGGAGATGCAGAAGCTCATCGATGACAGCGGTCTGCCCAGGATCCTCGGTGGCTTCTACTCGGTGCCACAGGGCGACCCGGCGCCCGGCAATTCGCAGGCGTTGACGGCCGGTGTCCGGGCAGCGCTTCCGTCGGTGGTGCAGGTAGTCGGCGACAAGCCGTCCTGCGGTTCGGGCGCGACTGGCTCCGGCTATGTGTCCACCCCGGAGCACGTGACGACCAACGCCCACGTTGTAGCGGCGATGTCCGCTCCTACCGTGCGGTCCAGTGATGGTGAGTCCTACCAGGCGGAGGTGGTGGCATTCGACCCGCAGGTCGACGTGGCGGTGCTGTACGTCCCCGGGCTGCCGATGCGACCGATTCCGACGAAGGCTGGTGCCGAGCCGGGCACAGCCGCCGCGGTGGCCGGCTACCCGGGTGGCGGCCCGCTGGCGGTGGGCGGAGCTCGAATCCGAGCTGAGATCGGCGGCCGACAGGCAGTCGGTACCGACATCTACGGCAATCCCGGGGTTAGTCGTCAGGTCTTCGTGTTGTCGGCAAATGTGCGGCCGGGCAACTCCGGGGGCCCGCTGCTCGCCCTCGACGGTTCCGTGCTTGGGCTGATATTCGCCCAGGCCAAGGAGGAGACCGACGTTGGCTTCGCGCTGACTGCGGAGCAGTTCCGCACCACTTCCCGGGCCGCCGGCAGTTCGGTAGCCGCGGTCGATACCGGCCCCTGCCCGGTGCAGTAGCCGTCGATCAGGCCGAGGGCAGTAGTTGGTCCAACTCCGGCGGATCGGACCAGCAACTGCCCTCGGCGAGCCAGTCGAGCAACAGCGAGGTGAACCTCGTCGGCGCCTCCTCATGAACGAAATGCCCGACATCGGCCAGTAGTCGCCAGGCGAACGGACCTTCGGTGAATTCCCGGCAGCCTGTGGCGGTGCGCGGCAGCACGGTGCGGTCCTGTGCGCCGTGCAGCTGCAGCACTGGTGCAGTGATCTTGGCCCGAGAGACCTCAGCGATGAATCTGCGGCCGTCAGTTCGCGGAATGCAGCGAATCGACCACCGGTGGTACTCCAGCGCGCAGTGGGCGGTGTTTGCCTGCATGAAGGCGGCCCGGAACATCGCATCGGAATCTCGGTCCGGCCAACTCGGT
>JAUPKM010000301.1 GCA_030837445.1 Actinomycetota bacterium | reverse complement strand
CCCCACAGCACCCGCCGCCACCACCCGCACGCCACGACCCATACCCACACACCCCAAGCCCACGCATCATGAACGACGCGCAGACCGCATCGCCTCGCAAACATACATACGTGTCTAGTGCCGCACAATGCCGATCCCGTGTTCTCGATTGTCAACGCGTGTATCTGACCGAACGGACCACACGGCACGGGGCCGAATAGGGGACAGCCATGTTCAAGCCGTGACCCGCGCCGCGGGGCGCAGGTGGGGAAGACTCATTCATCGCCCGCACTCGCGAGGCCGCGGGACTCCGTGGCTGCGTCAGTCGGAAGTGTGGCTGCGAACTCTCTGGAACGCAGTCGACAGGGCTTGTACCGCCTGCGAGACGTGCGCTGCTGACGTCCCGTGACCTAGGGACAGGCGAACTGTGCCCATCGCCTCGGCATGCCCGACACCCATCGCCGTGAGCACGTTTGATGGTTGTTCGCCCCCGGAGTGACAGGCCGACCCCGTCGAAGCCGCGACGGTGGGGGCGAGCTGGAGGACGTCGGCTCCGAGCACCCCCGGGAAGCTGACAGAGAGGGTGTTGGGCAGTGCCCGCGTCGGGGTGTGACGGGTGAGTCCCGGAATACAGGCCCAGAGTTGGTCCCAGAGCTCCTCTCGCAGAACGAAGTATCGGGAGGACCGCTGCTCAAGGCCTGCCGCGGCCGCCTGGGCCGCGACACCAAGGGCGACGATACTGGCGACATTCTCGGTTCCAGGACGGATGCCACGCTCTTGGGAGGCACCGAGCAGCACAGGGTGGATCGGCGTACCGCGCCGGATGAACAAGGCGCCCACTCCCTTGGGGGCATTGACCTTGTGGCCGGCTATTGACAGCAGATCGACGTTCAGATCGTCGACGTTGACGGGAATCTTGCCGATCGCCTGTGCGGCATCGGTGTGCATCAGGGCGCCCGCGGAATGGGCGGCGAGGCCAGCTTCACTGATGGGCATCAGGGCGCCAGTCTCATTCTGCGCCAGCATGATGGTCGCCAGCGCGACGCGGCGGGTTAGCGCGGGCCGCAGGATCGACGGGTCGATGTCGCCCGCCCGGGTGACGGGGAGCCGGTCGATAGTCCAACCCTCCGATTCGAGGTGCCGCAGCGGCTCCACCGTCGCGGGGTGCTCCACCGCCGAAGTGACGATCCGGCGGCGGGAGGGGTCGCTCGCGGCAGCGCTACCTCGCAGGGCGAGGTTGTTCGACTCCGTGCCCCCGGAGGTGAAGGTCAGCTCGTCGGGATGGCACCCGATGAGGTCGGCCACTTGTTCGCGCGCGGTGCCAACTGCCGCGCGAGCGCGATGCCCTAGCGGATGGTCGCTTGAGGGGTTGCCATACTCCTCACGCAGAAATGGCAACATCGCGTCGACCACGCTGGGCAGCAATGGGGTCGTGGCGTTGTGGTCCAGATAGACGAACTCACTCACAGCCATCTCCTCATCACATTCAACTCGAAGGCGACCTTGCCCCAATGCCAGCGGCGGCTGGCCGACTTCATCGCGATGGTCGGTGCGGGGTCGGCGTAGAAGTCGCCCGATCCGTACGCGGCGCGACCGTTGCCGGTCTCGATGAAGCATCCGCCATGGCCGTCGAAACGTCCAGCCACACCGGATCCGGAGATCGCGGCCACAATGGTGTCGGCCACGGTGTGGGCCTGCCCATGTGCGAACACCCCGGCACGAGGCAGCGGCTTGCCCATTCCCAGCATGATCTGGGTGTTGTCACCGATGGCGTGGACTTGTTCGAAGTCGGTGGCCAATGTGTAGGGATCGGCGTGAATCCAGCCGTCAGCATCAGCGAGCGGTGATTCAGCGATAACGGGCGGGGCCGAGATCGGTGGCATGTACACGAGCAGGTCTGTGTCCTCCGACTCGGCACCGAAGTGCACCCGGCCGGGTTCGACTCCGGTGACCTGCGTGTTCGGACGGTAGTCGATATCTCGTGTCGAGAGCAGTCCCGTCACGGCCGCGGAGACGTTGGCCCCCGCGACCGGCATCGGACCGGGCTCTGCGCTGCGCATCGCGACCTGCACGCGATGTCGCACCCCGCGAGCCCGCAGGCCGGCGTCGATCATCAAGGCCGCTTCATAGGGCGCGGCGGGGCACTTGTACAGCGGTGCGGCGGTGAGGACCGTGATGCGACCGGATTTGATCCGCGCCAATTCGGGCGCGAGGCGCTCGGCGCCAGCCAAGGTCGCGAAGGAGTGCCCGTTGTCGGCCAAGCCGGGAATGCGATCGGTTGCCCAGTCAGCGCCGAGCGCTACCACGATGTGGTCGACCGGCGGCAGCTCGCGTCCGGCCACTGTGACAATCCGCGAGCCCGGGTCGATTCGCTCGACGCAACCGATGATGACCTCGATTCCGCGCCGCGAGAGGCGTCTCAGGGATGCGGTGACCTGTTGGGGTCGCCTTGCCCCGGTCATCACCCACAGGTAGGACGCCGCGAACGAGAAGTCCTCCTCGCGATTGACCAGCACGACCCGATGTTCACGGCGCAGGCGCTGACGCAGGCGGTTGGCTGTCGCCACTCCTCCGATGCCTCCCCCGAGCACCAGAACGGTCTGTGCCCGCTCCGCCATCAGAAGACCAGAACCTTGTCGGCGGCCAAAGTGTTGTCGGCGAGGGCTTCCATCGTGGACCGCGTGGCGCCGTCGATGAGCAACTGGTCGGTGATGCCGCGAGCATCCATGCACGTACCGCAGCACAGGACCGTGCCGCCGCGGCGAGTGACGGTGGCGAGCATGCGATCGAGTTTGTAGTACCCATCGGGCGTTTTCTGTCCGCCGACAGCGGCCGTGACGCCATCGCCCATCAGGAACACTGTGACGACGACGCCGTCCCGGTTGGCCATCGTCGCCGCGAGCCGAATGGCGTTGTAGGTGGAGTCCAGGCCGTAGGCCGAACCGTTGATGATCATCAGGATCTTCACGTGAATCCTCCGTCGAATCGGTCTTTCCGGGTGTCAGGTGTCCATTCGAGTATTCAATCGAGTGATTGAATATGGCGAGGCTATCAAAGCCTGGGGTACTATTCAAGGAATTGCTTGAGGAGGCGCAGTGGAGGCACGTGAATACAAGGACGAGGTGTTCGGGCACTTCGCACGGATTGGAGCGGCCTTCGGCCACGCCAAACGGGTAGAGATCGTCGACGTGCTCGCCCAGGGGGAAAGGTCGGTTGAATCCTTGGCTGGCCAGATCTCCGCCAGTGTGGCCAACACATCGCGCCACTTGCAGATCCTGGCCTCCGCCGGACTCGTGACCCGTCGAGTGGAGGGCACCTCACGGGTCTATCGGCTCGCAGACCCCGCGGTGGAAGCCGGTTACCACACTTTGGTGGCGCTCGCCGAACAGCACATTGCCGAGATCACAGCGTTGACAGAGGCGTTCTTCGGCGAGGCCGACGGTGCCAGGCCGGTGAGCTTCACTGAGTTCGACGAGATGACGCGCTCCGGACACGTGCTGCTGGTCGATGTTCGGCCCCCGAGCGAGTTTGCCAGCGGGCACGTTGAGGGGGCAGTCAATATCCCTGTCGCAGAGCTTGCCACCCGCATCGGCGCCCTTCCGCCGGATGCGAATGTCGTGGCCTACTGCCGAGGGCCCTATTGCGTGATGGCCTCCAGCGCGGTGGCGCGGCTGCGCGAATCCGGGATTTCAGCAGCCCGTCTGGCCGGGGGCTATCCCGAGTGGCGCGACGCCGGCCGGCCAGTAGTCGTGGGAGGGACGGCGTGAAGGTGCCCTCGACGGATCTGCCTGTGAAGGCCTACCACGAGGATTCGGTGTTCGTTCCCGCCAACTTGCTTCGCGAGGCGCGTCGCCAACGGAACCTGCCAGAGATCGCGGTGCCCCGCGTCTGCCTACTCGACCCCGACGGCGACATGGTCAGGTTTCTGGCGGCATCCGGGAGGGGGAGTCGCCACGCTGGGTGGGCCTGCTACCACACGGAAATGTGGGTAGCGGAGACCGCGGGTATGCAGGTAGGTGTCGTCGGCTGTGCCGTCGGGGCCTCATTCGCTGTGCTTGTAGCCGAGCAGCTCATCGCGAGCGGAGCCGAGCTCGTCATCTCCATCACGTCCGCCGGACAACTTCAACCATTGGCCCAACCGCCGTACTTCGTGCTGATCGAGGCCGCCCTGCGAGATGAGGGAACTAGCCTCCACTACCAGCCGCCGGCAACCTGGAGTCCGATGCCGAAGCACCTCAGGTCGACGCTGGTCGCCGGGTTGGGCAACGGTGAAGAGCCGGTCATCGCTGCCCGGTCATGGACCACAGACGCGCCCTACCGGGAGACCACGGCGGCGATAGCTGCGGCCACTGAGCTCGGGGCAGCCTGTGTCGAAATGGAAGCCGCGGCGCTCTACGCCTTTGCGCAGTCGAAGGGCTGCGACGTTGTCTGCCTCGCCCACATCACCAACACGATGGCGACGACCGGGGACGACTTTGAAAAGGGCGAGGCCAACGGCGTCCACATTTCGCTCGCGCTGGCCGTGCAGGTTGCGATCCTGGTGCTGGCGGCGTCGAGCACTGGCTGAACCTTCGCCGGGTAGGTAGGTAGGTAGGCGGTGCCGCCTCGTCGCGGCCAGCTATGGCTGAGGCGGGCTCTGGGTGCAAACCAAGCAGTTGACGACGTCACGTTGGTGGCCGGACATACGAAGCCGGATTCTCACATTCCTTCTGACCTGGGAATCACCGCGATCACATTACTGCCGAAAGGTATAACGCTCGCTTGAATGGGAACACTATCAATTGTGACAACAACTACAGGAGGAAACATGAAAATGCATCCCCACCTTCATCAGTCGAAGGAAACCGCAGCTAGCAGTTCCCAAGGCCAGGCAGCTTTGCCGTCGTGGGGCGCCAGAACCCGCAGGTGTGGGCGCTCAGCAGCCTTGGGCGTCGTGGCGCTTGTTGTGGCGGCGGGCGCGACGGTGTCGACGGGCTCGCCTGCCCAGGCCGCCGGCCCCGAGAACGCAGCCGAATGGGGGGTCGGACAGTTGGCCAAGAACTTCGCCGAAGGCATTGTCTTCGAAGGGGGCTCGGAAGCCTTCGGCCTGTTGTTCGATCTGCTCGCTGGCCCGGACCCGGCCACCGCAGCCACTGCTGAGGCACTCAAGGAAATGAAGTGCCAACTCACCGAGATCCAGGGACAACTGGCCGCGGTCGAGTCGAGTATCAGCGCTGTCCAAAGCGAGATCCATCTCGCCGAATCGGACACCGTGATGACGGACCTGTCCCAGATGAACACGGCAGTCAGCGCTGTGTACGCCAGGAACTTCCTGCCGATCGTGGATGCGGCGATAGCGCTGCAGGAAGCCAAGGCCAAGGGAGCAGATACTGCCGCAGCGCAATCCAAGCTCGATCAGGCGAAGAAGGAATTCCGGCGGAACTTCGTCGCCGCGCGCATCGCGGAGATCCCCACCAACCAGCACAAACTGTTGATGCCCAACAGCGGGTTCCAATCGGCGCTGAAGGTGGCCGGCAAAGTGATGATGGACAAGGGCTACGTCACCGAACGCGACTCGATGCTTCTGAGGAAGCTGTACCTGGGACTGGCAGATCAAGAAGCGGCCGCGACCAGGCTGATCCTGGAGTACGACAAGATGAACGGGAATGACCAGCTGTACGCGGCCGACGTAGCCGCCTACACCAAGAACCGCGCTGACGAGGAGAAGAACCTCCCCGCCCTGATCCCGAGCAGCGTCATCATCGACACGACCAGCGGTTCCACCCTGGGCTCGACCGCCTTCAACCCGATCGCGAGCGACCCCGACGGCAGCCCGATCCTCGGGAACACCAACTGGCTTCCCATCAACGCGGAAGGCGTGCAACTGGGAACCAGCAAGATCACCGCGATCGTTGCCGACCACCGAGGCTGGCACCTGCCCGCCAACGCCGAAATGGCCAAACTCAACGCCGCGTTGAGCAGGGTCCCCGACGCCACCACGGTGGCCGACCGGCTGCGAAAGGTCGCCCCCGACACCGGAATCGACGGCTGGCACTGGACCGCCGCACTCGAGCGCCCAGTCGTGTGGACCACCGACACCTCCCCTTCAAATCCGACGGAGTGCTGGACGGGCTACATCGAGGGTGGCAACTCAAGGGTCGAGCGGTACTACTACATGCACAACGCTGCGCTGCTCGGTGGTCCGACAGTCTCGTTCGAGGCACACCCCGGCGGGCTGTCACCGGACTTGAACGGGCCCTATGACACCGATTCAGCTGACCCCTCCACCTGTGATGCGTACGTGAGCTACCAACTGATGGGGCAACCGATCAACCAGGCCGGAATCGTGTTGACCCAGAAGAACGCGGTCGCCTACATGGCCGAATAGTTCCCACCCCACCACTCACCGCGGTGAGGGCTACCCCAACCTGGGCCAGCCCCACCGCGGTGAGTGCTGTCTACCGATCCACGGTGGATCGACCAGGGCACGATCTCTTGAAGAGGGGCCGCGTGATCACGGTCTATCGACTTCGCACGGACCTAGACCCGAGCGTCGATCTCCGTGATCACTTCGTCAACAGTCAACGAGTCGATCAGACCGAGCCGCTGGGCGATCCTTGCCATCTGGATCGAGTCCCTCACGACCACCAGGGCGGAGGTATCAGGAAGCACCTCAGGGTCATCGGAGTCCAGGTCAGGCTGCTTGGCAGTCACGTCTCGAATGAATGCGACCCGGATGCGTTCAGGGTCGGAATCCAGGAAGTCCTGGTACACCTGCGCATCATGCTCACCACTGTCGCCCAGCAGAACGAATGTCAGGTCCGGGTACGCATCTAGGATCCGACGGATTCGGGCATGCTTGTGACTGGCTTCCAACCTGCCCGCCTCATCTAGACGCGGAGCACCCGGGCGCCAGTCTCGAAGGAAGATCGGCCCTCGAGGGAAGCCCCGAACCCCCAAGAATTGAGCATGCATGTCGTAGAGGTTCCAGGGGCCTGCGGACACGTAGAAGAAGGTGGACTCGGGGCGGGGGCTGTCCGTGCCACGGGCCAGGCCACGGTAGAGACTGGGCGTTCCAGGAACCGGCTTGCGACCGTACGCATCGCGCAGCAGAGTGCGCTGCACCGCCTTGAGGCCCTCGGTCATACCAGTGGCCAGGATGGTGTCGTCGATGTCGGTGATGAACCCAAGCTGTGAGGCAGGGTCCGGGAGCACAACGCGGCCTCGAGCCGTCACCTCGCGGCCTTGGCTGTGTGCGGAGTAGTGCACCTCGTGCCATCCAGGTTCGATGTCACCCACCGGGATCTTGGCGAACACAAAGCCGTTCTGGTCACTGTTGACGGTGACCGACTGGCCCCCAATGGTGACGGTTACCTCAAGTCCGGCGATGTCCAGGACAACCCAACGCAGGAGGTTTGCGGCCAGGGTCGCGTCGATCCGCAGACCTCCCGGCACGACGTCAAATATTGGTTGCTCCATCACCCGGGCGCGGGTATTCGCAACTCCGTCGGCGACGAATCCTCGGTACGGCTGAATCACCGTCGGCCTGAGAAGACCTGTCACCTGCTTACCTGTGCGAAGTGCTTGCGTTGCCAGATCTTCCATATCCGCACCGAGGCGCAACCAATCGACCATCTGCTGATCGTGCCATCTCGACCACCGGTTCTGCGAGGTTCCGCCAACTCCCATGGTGGGCTCGCGGGGGCTGGCCGGCTGCGAGGCGGTGGCCCGAAACCTCGGCGTCTTCAGTCGTGCTGCAGATCCGCCCAGGACTCGACTCCTACCCCGCGAGACTCGCGGGCCGCTATCGTCCTGCCATGGCGGTCAATTGTGAATAACCCAGGCCGACGGGACCGTTCGCATCCGTATCTTGCCATTGCGATCTTGGGTGTCGCGCCAATTCTCCTGCTGGTTGGTGGCATCTTCGCTTTCGTTGCATTGACTGGAGACCAACCGGTCGGTGTGCCGTCCGTGACCGGGCTGCCGTTGACGTCGGCGAAGACGCAACTGGAGGCCGCCGGTCTTAGGCTGGGTTCGGTGACCGAGCGAACCGCGCCTGGTCCCCCGAATCTTGTTCTGGGCCAAACCCCGACCAGTGCGGAGCGGGTTCCCCCCGGAAGCGCGGTGGACTTGGTTGTCTCAGCGGGTACGGCGCCCGCCGCCGAGCCCTAAGCCTGGCCGAATCGTGGCTCCGGAGTTATCGGCAATCGGCTGAACGCCGTCGGTGATCAACCGAGTGCCCGAGTACGTTGAATCCATGAGCGCCCGAAAGCGTTGTGGAGTCAGCCTCTCGCTTCCCGTTGTTCTTGCCGCCGCGTTGTTGAGTCCTGGGTTCGCCACGGCGGCAGCCTCACCAGTCGCAGCGTTCCCGACTTCGGTGGCGACCGAGCTCGGGTATCCCGCGGGCACCTATCCCGCGGCGACCCAACCACGCGGCGACCTGCCGGTCAATTACGCAGGCGTCATCGCCACGTTGAACCGGGAGATCCCGCAGCTGATGCGTGAGGGGCACGCAGTGGGCCTGACGATCACCCTCGTCGACGGCAATCGCACGGTCTGGACCCGCGGGTTCGGTTACGCGGACCGGGAAGCGAAACGTCCCGTAACCACGTCCACGCTCTTCCATATCGGTTCGGCCTCCAAGCCCATCACGGCGGCCGCCATCATGCAGCTCGTCGCACAGGGCCGCGTCAACCTCGATGCCCCGCTGACCCGTTACATCCCTGGGTTCCGCATGCGTAGCCGCTATCCGAACAACATCGTCACGGTGCGCAGCATCATGACCCACCACTCGGGCATCCCGGGTGACTTGACGTCCCTGGCCGAGATCGCCACGAAGCCGGACACGCACCTGTACGCCCAGACGCTGGCAGCGTTGCGTTCCCAGTTGCCGACCCGGCCGGTGGGTGAGGCCTGGGCCTACAGCAATCTGGCGATCACCCTGCTGCAGGGAGTCATCGAGAATGTCAGCGGTTTGAGCTTCCAGCAGTACACCCAGCGATATCTGTTCGCCCCGATGGGGATGAGTGCGTCCACCTTCAACGACGCCCGCCCGGCCAGTTCGCAGTTGGCCACCAACTATCAGGTGCTGCCCGGCGCGGGAGGGTCGATCTCGGTGGTGCGACGCCAACGGGAGTACGTCAATATTTGGCCGGCCGGGTCGGTGGTGTCCAACGCTTCGGATATGGCGAACTACCTCAAGACCGTGATCGCGATGGGCAAGGCCCCTACCGGGGCTCGTATTCTGCCGTCACAAACTATGAGCCAGATGATCACGGATCAGAAGGCATCCCCCTGGGACGTCAGCTTCTTCAAGCAGGCGCTGGTGTGGTGGCGCGGCTATACCCAATTGTCGCTGGGGACCGTGGTCAACCACGGCGGGGACACCTTAATGCACCACTCGATGACGGCATGGAATCCCTCGAATAGGCTCGGGGTGTTCGTCTCGGTGAACACCAGCACGAGTACGTCGGTGACCAGCCCGGTGTGGCAGCGGGCGATGAGTCTGATGACCCAGGCCAAGACCGGCCACCTGCCAGGTCCAGCACCGGCACCGGGGCGGGTCGTCGCCCCCAACCGGGCACAGCTGGCCGCGATGGCGGGCAGCTACGCGAACTCGGCTGGGATCGTCAAGGTTGCCGTGCAGGGCAATAAGTTGGCGATCACCGGATCGGCCCAGTGGCCCACGGCGGTGACCCGCCTCTACACGCGGCGCTCCGACGGTTGGTACACCTGCGCTGACACGGGCGTTTCCTACCGCGCGGCCGTCATCAAGGGGCAGCAGGTGCTGATCGGCCGGGCGGTCCTCGGGTACAGCGGGCTCGCTGCCGTGCGGATCCCTGCGGGCTACACCGTGCCGCCGGAGTGGGCGGCACGTGTGGGCACCTACCGGGTGACGGGCGCCGCGCCAACCAACTACCCGGTGACGCCCGGTGGCGACCCGACCGAGTCCGAGCTCTATCTGCATGACGGCCTACTGCTCCTTGATTCCCAGGTGCTACTGCCGAGTAGCGGACAGCAGGCGTTCACCTTCGGGCCCACGCCGATGCAGGTGATGCGAGATGCCGGCTACTCGGTCGAGGCCGCAGGGACCAACCTGAAAGTCCGCGGCGTCACCTTGGTGCCAATCACGACTACTGCCAGCCGGAGCACTCCGGCCACTTCGCCACAGGCCTGGGAGCAGTTCGCCAACGTGTTCGACTAGGGGTTGACCCGTGGCAAGCCGACCGGGCCGCTGCCCGCTGCTGATCGTCGACAAGGTCGGCTAGAAGCAGGTGTCGAAGTACATACAATCGTCGGGGTCCGACGGTTCCGGCGCTGGCGGCGGGGGCGGCGGTGGCGGGGGCGGCGGTGGCGGGGCACCCGGCGTCATCATGGTGAAGAAGGCGGGCGTTCCTTGGGCCGTGCTGGGCGCGGTCGGACATTGCTGCATCTGCCCACCGATACTCAGGCACTGCCAGGTATCTCCCCCGTTTCCGCCCACCGGCCACACCTGGAAGGCTCGGATGGTTCCGTCTCCGGGGAAGGACCAGTAGTAGCTGTTGTAACCGGCACAGGGCCCGACGCTCACGAGGGTGTACGCGGAGGCCCACTGGCTCTGGGTGGGTGGAATGACGCATTGTCCGTCGGCTAGTTGCAGCCAACCGGTGCCCTGCGCCGATGGCAGCCCGTTCATGCTGGTGACGTAGCTGAGTTGTGCGCACCCGCCGGGTTGCGGTTGTCCCACCTGGACCTGGTTTCCGCTCTCGATCATGCAACCGCTGTCGTTGATCCCGACCCCACCGTTCTGCGGGTTCCCCCCTGGGCCGGTGGGGATCTGGACCTCACCGAGGTTCTGGGTTTGGTGGAGTTCGAAAGTGCCTTGCGGGGGCGTCGTACCCCAGACCGGGAAGCCTGGGTTGCCGGCATCCTGCACCCACATGCCGCCATCGCCGATTTCCAGATACGGCTTGCCCAGCAGGGCGCTGGCCGGCTGCGGTGAGTTCCACACCGGATTGCCGGTGGAGTCGCTCACGGTGGCGACCCCGTTGGTTCCCATCGTGAGGCTGCCGCCATTGAGAATGGCAGGCGGATTCGGTGGTTTGGTGAGGGTGCCGCCACCGGGCGCGGTCCAGGCTGGCACGTTCGCCCCTTGGCTCAAACCCTTTTCGGGGTAGCTGCCGCCGACAGACAGCATCAACTGCGAGGCGCCATCTT
>JAUPKM010000037.1 GCA_030837445.1 Actinomycetota bacterium | reverse complement strand
GGTTGTCGCCGCCAACTCCGCCGGAGTCCCAGCCGTGTGCCAGCGGGAGCTTGCCGCCGTCCACGAGATCGGTGCTGGTCACCACTAGCGTCGGCCTGGGCGGCATGAAGTCGAAGGGGTCCGGCGGTCGTGCACGTTCGATGCTCATGGGGCCACACTGTGGCACAACTGCGGCTTCGACTCCAGACGCCGCCGACGGCCCCCCGCTCACTGGGCGGACAACGCCGAAGGATCCTTCAGCGTCGACTCCCAGCAGCAGCTTCGGCGAGCGAGGTGTGGTCCGTTGGGTGCAGAGTGGCGGGTAGGAGTCGACCCCGGCGTCGGGCGCGGTCGGCCAGGTCGAGTTGGAGGAAACCATGTCTGCAGGCACGGTCGCGGGGGCCGAATCGCTAGGCGGTCGAAGATGAACGAGGTGCTGCGCGGTCAGTTGATGGCAGCCGAAATCGCCGAGCAACCAGCCGCGTTGGCGCGCCTGCTGGCAACGGCCGCAGACCAGATCGCGCCGATTGCCGACGCCATCCGTGCGCGCCGTCCTCGGTTCGCGATCCTCGCCGCGCGGGGCACGTCCGATCATGCGGCGCTGTACGCGAAGTATCTGCTGGAGATCCTGGCGGGGCTGCCGGTCGGGTTGGCGTCGCCGTCGACCCTGACCGTCTTCGGCTCGGAACCGGATCTCTCGGAGGTGCTCTGGATTGCCGTCAGTCAGTCCGGCGGCAGCCCCGATCTGGTCGATTCCACGACAGTCGCGCGTCGGGGCGGGGCGATCACACTGGGCGTCACCAATGCGTCCGCCTCTCCGCTGGCAACGGCCTGCGAGTTCCACATCGATGTCCACGCCGGTCCTGAACGGGCAGTTGCGGCAACGAAGTCCTACTCCAACCAGTTGCTCGCGCTGTACCTATTGATTGACCGGCTCCGTGGCGGCGACGGTCGAGCCGCGGACGCCCTACCGGACGCGGCCCAGGCCATCGTTGACATCAACCCGGGTGCCGAGGTGGCCCCCAGATACCGGTTTGTAGAGCGGATCGTGACGACCGGGCGGGGGTATGCCTACCCAACCGCGAGAGAGGGTGCCCTCAAGCTGATGGAGACTTCCTATGTCGCTGCCCACTCCTTCTCCGGTGCGGACCTGCTGCACGGTCCGTTTGCGATGATCGATGAGGATCGGCCGGTTGTTGCCATCGTCCCGGAGGGGTTGGGGGGCGAGGCGATGCGTCCGGTGATGAATCGGTTGGCGGAGCGAGGTGCGGATGTGCTGGCCATCGGGGACCCGGCCAATGCACCTGACGCCACCGTGACGATTGCCCTACCCCGGGGGATCGCCGAAGAGGTGAGCCCGATCCTGCAGATCATCCCGCTGCAGCAACTTGCGCACGCCATGTCTGTGGCCCGTGGCTACGACCCCGACGCCCCGCGCGGACTGCGCAAAGTCACCGAGACCTGGTAGCCCTCATGGCTGTCTCAGCAGTCGATCCCAGGACACGACTGGGCGCCAAGGTCGGCAGTGGCGTCGTTTCGGCCGGCCTGGTGGCTCCTGGTGGCGGCCCGGATGTCCGGGAGGGCTGGGTGTCGTTTGAGGCTGGAATCCTCACTGGGCTCGGTGCCGGCCCACCGCCGGAAGCCCCCATCGCGCGGGCGGATGTGCTGCTCCCGGGGTTTGTCGATCAGCACTGCCACGGTGGCGGCGGCGCGTCCTTCTCCTCTGCCGAACCCGCCCAGATCCGACGGGTGGCCGACGTTCACCTTCGGCATGGCACGACCACCCTGATTGCCAGTCTGGTCTCGGAGGATGCCGCCACGCTGCTCGCGCAGGTTGAGGTGTTGGCCGAGGCCGCCAGCCAGGGAACGATTGCCGGAATCCACCTCGAAGGCCCCTGGATCGCCCGGGGTAGGTGCGGGGCGCACGATCAGGAGGTGCTGCGACCGCCGGGCCAGGCGGAGATAGAAGACCTGCTCTCTGCTGGTCGAGGTTTCATCCGACAGGTCACGTTGGCCCCGGAACTACCCGGCGCGATCCCTGCCATCGAACAACTCGTCGGCGCAGGCGTCCGAGTGGCGATTGGGCACACCGAGTGTTCGCTGGAAATTGCCCAGGAGGCGATCGCCTGTGGTGCGACAGTGGCCACCCACCTGTGGAACGCCATGCCGCCGCTGGGTCACCGGCAGCCTGGGCCCATTGCCGCCTTACTGACGGCACCGGAGGTCTACCTGGAAGTCGTCAACGATGGCGTACATGTGGATCCGGCGGTGCTGCGTGTGACGTTGGCCGCCGCAGGTGGGACCCGGGTTGTGCTAATGACCGACGCGATGGGTGCCGCCGACGCTTCGGATGGGCCATACCGACTCGGCGGCCTCGACGTGATGGTCACCGACCGGGTGGCTCGAGTTGTTGCCACCGGCGCCATTGCCGGCAGCACCTTGACGATGGACGAAGCGGTCCGGCGGGCCCGCAGGGTGCTGGGAATGGGCTGGCAGGACGTGTCGTTGGCCGCCGCGGGCAGTGCTGCCCGCGCGATGGGACTGGTGGGGGTGGGCACGATCGAGGTGGGAGCCGTGGCAGACCTGGTGCTGCTCACCGAGAATGCCGAACTTGTCGCGGTCGTCAAGTCCGGCGTGGTCCTGCCAGGACCTGCAACGGTCACTGTGTAGCCTGAGGGTTCACCCAGGGAGGGTCATGAAGCGCACCATTGTGCTGGTCGTGGCGATCGTCTCGCTGCTGCTGGGGATTGGCTCAGTCGTCCTCGGAGCGGTTGGAATCGCGGTCTTCGGGACGGCCGGTAGGTACTCCATGAGTGTCGGGTCGGGTTCGTCTGACGGCGCTGCGATCTACGTCAGTGGGTTCCAGGTCAGTGCCAATTCGATGATGTCGGCCGTGACTGGAATCAAGGTTGAGGCAGCCAGCAACACCGACAAACCGCTGTTCCTCGGTGCGGGACCGCCGAGCAAGGTGCAGGACTACCTGTCGGGGGTGCCCTACAGCGCCGTCTCAGACATCG
>JAUPKM010000300.1 GCA_030837445.1 Actinomycetota bacterium | reverse complement strand
GATTGGAGTGGCCCTGCCGTTCATCATGCTCGGGCCGATGGCCGAACTTGACCCCAACGCCCTCACCGCGCCCACCGATCCCACCCTCGGCGCCCTGGACACGGCTCTCTCCAGCGGTAGCTTCCTTGACGCCGGGCTGGCGCGCCTGCGGGCCTTGCCAATCTCGCTGGCCGCCCTATTCGTGCAGCAAGGCGCCCTGGCCTTTGGAGCCTTCTGCCTGGGGCTACTCGCGGCACGACACCGACTACTCGCCGACCCGCAGCAGCGGCGCGCCCGCTGGCGGCGAATGGCGTGGACCGGCTTTGCCGTCGGCCTACCGCTACAACTCGTGGGCGCCGCGATGGCAATGTCAGGTCTGGGCTCGTCGACCCCACCCAGCACCGTCGCAGCGCTCGGCACCGTCATCGTGTTCGCAACCGCTCCTATTCTCGCTGCCGGATACCTCGGTCTGCTGGGCTGGGGGTTGGCAGCCCGAACGGGTCTGGTCTCGTGTGCCGCGATTCCTGGACGGGCCTCGTTGACCGTCTACGTCGGTGAGTCCGTGCTGCTCTCGTTGCTCTTCTGCGGGTACGGATTGGGATTCTTCGGCGAGTGGGGCGCCTTCGCCGTGACCCTGTCCGGGCTCGCGACGTGGCTCCTCCTCACCCTCCTCGCGCACGCCTGGCTCAGCCATTTCAGCCAAGGGCCACTCGAGGCTCTGCTGGCCCGGTGGACGGGCAAACGAATGGCCGTCGGCACAGCGACAGCCGTCAGATAATGGCCACAAGCTTGGGCAGCTGCGCGCCCTCGGACTTCGCCTGCCAGCGGTTGGGGAGATCGGCCAGCGGTACCTCCACGAATGGCGGGCATTCGATCCCACCGACTTCCAGTTCGCGGAGAAGCGCCCCCAACTGGCTGCCGAGATCTTCGCGCTGCTGGTCAGTCCCGAACTCGTAGACAGCTCCGAGGGCGACCTCGATCGCGGTCGGACTCAGCGTGAAGGGTGGCACGTTGGACAGGTCCGGTCGCCCGACGGTGGTGACGAAGGTTCCGTCGTAGCCCAGCAACGGTGCGGTATCCGCGCCGGAACTGACCAGTTCGGCGACCACTTCGTAGCCCGCCCCGGCCCACCTCCGAAGCGTCTCGGCCACCCCCGCCGAGTGGTGGTCGATGGTCCGATGAACCCCTAGCCGAGCCAGCCGCTCGAGGTCGACCGGCGACGCCACGCCGTCCACTTGAGCCCCGGCCGCGACTGCGAGTTGACAGACGAAGGTCCCAACCGCTCCACCTGCCCCGGTGATCAGAACGCGGCTCCCGGCGCCGATCGCTGAACGGGTCACGAGCTGCACGGCGGTAAGACCCGGGCAGGGAACCGTTGCCGCTTGCGCGGCCGTCAGGTTCGCCGGCACGGCGGCGATCATCCTCGCGTCAACGCAGACCGCGGCGGCGAGTCCACCGGGGCGGCGCAAATCGTGGTGAACCGCGACGCGGACACCTAACCACGATGTCGAGACCCCGTCGCCCACGGCGTCCACCGTTCCCACCACATCCAGGCCGGGCACGTGCGGCCATTGCCAGCGCGCGACGCCTGTGCGAATCAGGACGCTGTCAACCGGGTTCAGCCCACACGCGTGGACCGCTATCCGCACCTGACCGGCGACCGGATCGGGGCGCGGAAGGCGTCCAAGTCGAAGCGTCTGTGGCGCACCCGGCGCGTCGAGCAGTAGGGCAGTCATGGTGTCGGCCGGCATCGCGCCACTGTACTGGCCGCAGGCCAGCTGCTGGTGTTTGTGAGTGCCGCCGTTAGCGTGGGTCCCACCGCGGGAGTGTGCTACTGGCTGTTGTTCAGCAGCACCGGAATCAGGATGGCCAGCAGCACCACCAGGCCTGAGAGCAGGCCCAGGAAGCCCAGCACAATTCCGGCGATAGCCAGGCCCTGCCCGGACTGCGCGCCACCGGCACGCTTGATCTCGGCGTTTGCCTTGAATCCGAGGATGATCGCGACGATCGATCCCAGGCCGCAAAGCCAGACCAACGACAACACCAGCGAGGCGATCGCCATTCCGTTGGTGGCAGGACCTTGCGCCGATGGACGCTGTACTTCAGGTACCGACATGTTCGTACCTTTCCCTTCGCTACCAGCTAACCGTTCACCATGCGCCCTCGCGCCTCTTGCGCCTCATCGTGCGTCTTGCCCTCACCAAGATCCTTGCACTTTCACGCCCACTCCGCGGGGAATCCTCAGGTGAGTGCTCGCTCATTAGGTACCCGCCCAACCCCACCTTCTGCGCGTCTGAGCGTCACAACGCCGATCGTGACGATCATCGCGACCAGCGCCAGCACGCCTCCCAGATAGCCCACCGCACCCACCAGCAGACCTCCGAGGATCGCGCCGGTGATCACACCACCGGCCCAACCGATCGCCGACGCCGCGGAAGAGTAGCCCTGGTTCAGGCCGGCCCGGGTGGCCAGATCGGTGACCATTGTCATGGACGTGGTGAAGGCGAACCCGGAGCCAGCCGAGTACACCGCGAGCAACGCGGCCAACACCCAGGGCGAGGTCACAAAGGCCACCGGGACCAGACAGGAGGCCATGATGGCGAGGCCGATGAGATACGGCTTGCGCCGTCCACGGCGATCACTGACCCGCCCGACGATCGGCCCCACGATCATCTCGACCACAGACATCGCCAGGAACATTCCGGCCAGTAGCCAGGCCGACAGTCCCAGATCATCGAACCGGAGCGGCGCGAGCAGCAGGATCGAGCCGAGCGCGATCGAAGGCCCGATCACGGCGATCATCGCCAGTAGCCAGGCCCGGACCCCGGACCCCGTGACAGCCCTGGCGGCCTCCCTGGCTGTCTGTCCGTCTGCCTCTGCCGCCGGGGGCACCGTTCGGGCCAACGCAACGAGCAGCAGCGCCAACACCAACATGCCGCCAAACACCCACTCTGTACCAACTTCATCGGCAAGCGCGCCGACCGGTGGCCCGACCAACTCACCCGCGACCGCGGCGGCCAGCAGGGTTCCCATCACCTGACCGCGGTTGGCGACCGGAGTCGACGAGATCGCCCAACTGAGACCGCCCGCCCAGAGCAGCGTGCCGAACGCACCCAGCAGGAAGCGGCTGACCTCGAGCACCGCGAGCTGGCCGGCGAAACCGAATAGGACACTCGACACCCCGACGCCGAGCAACCCGACAATGACAGCCTTGCGGGGATTGAATCGCGACGCGAACCAGCCCGCGGGTAGTGCCAGCAACAGCGAGCCGGCGGCATACGCGGCCACGAGGATCCCGGTCGCGCCGTCGGTCAACCCGAGCTCGTTTCGGTAGGCGGGCACCAGCGGCGTCAGCACCGCCGAAAAGAACGATTCCATCAGCAGCACGGCGCAGACCAGAACCAGCAGCCTCTTCGCCACGACTCCAGGCTATGGCAGCGTGCAGGTGAGGGCTGGCACCAGCGTCACCGACTATTGGCCGGTCGAGCTATTGGCCGGTCGAGTCCGTCTCACCAGTCACGGAGCTGCGATCACGCCGGTGCGCCTCGTCCCGAACCCGATGATGACCCATCGCCAACGGCTCAAGACTATGCCCGAAGCTGGCGAACCCGAACCGTTGCCGACCGTTGTGATGTCGAAGAACGCGCTCCGTCGCCGTGGTCTCGCCGCGGTCGGTCTCGGCCGCGTCGAGATCGGCGAACCAACCATTTCGATACGCGAAGAACATCAGCCCACCCAGCAGAACACCCTCGACTGCCAGGATCACCCAGATCGACACGACGGTGACGAGCGCGCTGAACGCAAGGGTGCCGATGAACCCAACGATCGCTATCGCACCGGCATAGATGGCCAGGATCGCGGGCTCCCTGGTATCCGGGGAACCCACCTGCATACACGCCTGTAGCAGCGCG
>JAUPKM010000299.1 GCA_030837445.1 Actinomycetota bacterium | reverse complement strand
TCCGGAGTCGGACCAGGGGAGTGTTGCCGGTCAGTTCGGTGATGTCGTTGGCGATCCTGCTCATGTGCCCATTCTCCCCTTGGTCAACCGCCGCAACCGTGCCGCCCCGCACCACGGTCGGAGATCGGCCCCGGTGGTGGGCCGCCGTCGGCGATTCTCCGGACAGCGTCGAGGAAGACGTCGATCTCGTCGAAGGTGTTGTAGAACGCGAACGACGGACGAACCGTCTGTTCCACACCCATGCGGCGCAGGATCGGTTGGGCGCAGTGGTGACCGGCGCGCACCGCGATTCCCTCGGCGTTGAGCGCCTTGCCGACCTCGATCGGCTCATGGCCGGCCAGCACGAATGACAGCACGCTGGCCTTCTCGTCTGCGGTACCGATGAGGCGCACTCCGGGGATCGCGGCCAGCCGCGGCGTGGCGTACTCCAGCAGTGCGTGCTCGTAGGCCGCGATGCGGTCGATGCCGACCTTCTCGACGTAGCGAATTGCCTCACCGAGACCCACCGCGTCGGCGATGTTTCCGGTGCCGGCTTCGTACTTGTTGGGCGGACCCTGGAAGATCGAACGTTCGATCGTGACGTCGGCGATCATGTTGCCGCCACCCTGCCAGGGTGGTGTCTCAGCCATCACCTCGTCGGTCATGTAGACCACGCCGATGCCGGTGGGCCCGAAGATCTTATGGCCGGAGAAGACGAAGAAGTCCGCGCCTGTCTTGGATACGTCGACGGCGATGTGCGGGATGGATTGCGCACCGTCGATGAGAACCCGCGCTCCGTAGCGGTGGGCCATCGCGACGATCTTCTCCACCGGGTTGACCGTTCCCAGGGCATTGGACACCTGGGTGGCCGACACCAGCTTGGTCCTCGGTCCGAGGAGTTCCTCGAACTCCTGCAAGAGCAGGTTGCCGGCGTCGTCGACCGGGGCGACCTTCAGCACTGCGCCGGTCTTCTTCGAGATCATCTGCCAGGGAACGATGTTCGCGTGGTGCTCGAGATGGGTGATGACGATCTCGTCGCCCGGTTCGAGATTCTTCGCCCCCCAGGACTGGGCGACGAGGTTGATCGCCTCCGTCGTCCCGCGGACGAAAATGATGTTCTCGCTCTTTGGCGCCCCGATGAACCTTCGGACGGTGTCCCGGGCTTCTTCATAGGCGTCGGTGGCCCGGGCGGCCAGTTCGTGGGCTGCACGATGGATATTGGAGTTCTCGTGGGCGTAGAAATAGGCCAGCCGGTCGATGACCGCTTGCGGCTTCTGCGTGGTGGCGGCGTTGTCGAACCAGATCAGCGGCTTGCCGTTGACCGTCTCCCGCAGAATCGGGAAATCCGCGCGGATGGCGTGGACGTCGAAGATTTCGTGCGAGTAGGAGACCCGCGGAACCGGCTCGAACACCAATGCAGGTACGGCCGCGGCGAAGCTGTCATTCGGCGCTGAGGGCACCGCCGGGGCCGGGGAGGCCAAAACGCCGGGAATCGTCGGAACGATCCCGGTCGGAATCGCAAAGTGCGCGAACGCGGTTGGTGAGTAGCCTCCGGTGACGGCCGGTCGGGTCCCGAGGCCGGCCGCAGTGGTGGCGATGGAGCTTGCCGACGTGGTATCCGGCACCGACCCACGCGGTGCCGGTGGCACCGATTGCGGCGGACTGTCATTGCCGGGCCGGAATCCGGCCGCGAAGAACTGGGTCGCCAGGGCCGCCAAGTCGTCTTCGCTGATCGGCAGCTCGCTGCTCACTTGTACTCGTGGTACTGGTCGACCGAAGCTCCCTCAAGAACGGCCAGTGCGTCATCGGTGAGCACGGCCAGCGAGGAGTACAAGGTCACCAGGTAGGAGGCGATACCCGAACGGTCGATCCCGGTGAACCGCACCGACAGCCCCGGTGCCTGCTCGCCGACCAGGCCGGGCTGGAAGAGGCCCACGACACCCTGACGCTCCTCACCGGTGCGTACCAGGATGAATTTGGTCTTACCCTTCTCCACCGGAACCTTGTCGCTGGGGATGATCGGGATCCCGCGCCACGTGATGAACTGGGCGCCGAACAGGTTCACCACGACCGGCGGTACCCCGCGGTAGGTGCATTCCCGGCCGAACGCGGCGACGCCGAGTGGGCTGGTCAGGAAGAAGGCCGGTGTCTTCCAGACCTTGGTCAGCAGCGCGTCGAGGTCGTCGGGCGTCGGAGCGCCGCCCAGGGTCTTGATCGTCTGTTCGGGAGTGGCCTGCGACAACAGCCCGTACTCCGGGTTGTTGATCAGCTCCGACTCCTGGCGCTCCTTGATGGTTTCGATGGTCAGCCGCAACTGCTGGGCGACCTGATCGTGCGGGCTGGAGTAGAGGTCGGAGACGCGGGTGTGCACATCGAGCAGGGTCGAGATGGCCCGCAGGGTGACCTCGCGCGGGCTGGTCTGGTAGTCGACGTAGGTCTGCGGCAGCGGGTTCTCGATGTTCTCGCCGCCGACCTCGGCGTGGATCGCAACGCGCTCCGGGTTGACGACTCGGTTGATTCGGTAGATGCCGGCTTCGACGGGAACCCAGCTCAGCAGGTGCAGCAGAAACCGCGGGGTGATG
>JAUPKM010000298.1 GCA_030837445.1 Actinomycetota bacterium | reverse complement strand
CGTGGCGCTGTTGCGGCGGGTGGAGGACGTCCTGGACATCGAAGTGCCACTTGGTGACCTGCCGGCCCAGGCCGAGGAGTGGGAGCAGGCGATCACCGAGATGACCGCCGACGATGACGAGATCGCCGAGTACGTCACCAGCCTCGAAGAGCGCGGTGATGCCGAGATCGACGTCAACGAGGCGCTGTCCAAGGTCGACGGCGACGCCCTGGCCGCCGAGTTCGAACGCTATCTGCGGCGGCGGGGCCCGGGCTTCACCGGCCCCTGAGTCGCTTTTCGACCTGCGCTACGGTGCAGGACTATGAGACTGGCACTGAGCGACGCCGACCGGGCGTTCCGCGACGAGTTGCGGGAATTCTTCACCACCAAAGTCCCCGCCGAGATTCGCGAGCGCGCCCGTAACGACGAGTTGCGCTTTCCCGAGGACGCCGTCACCACCCAGCGGATCCTCAACGAGGCCGGCTTGGGTGTGCCGAACTGGCCGGTCGAATGGGGCGGCAAGGACTGGACCCCCCTGCAGCGCCAGATCTGGGCCGACGAGATGCGGTTGGCGTGCGTGCCCGAACCGCTGGCGTTCAACGCCAGCATGGTCGGCCCGGTGATCGCCCAGTTCGGTTCGCAGGAGATCAAGGAACGTTTCCTGCCGGCCACGGCCAACCTCGACATCTGGTGGTGTCAGGGCTTCTCCGAGCCGGAGGCGGGCTCGGACCTGGCGTCACTGCGGACCACCGCGGTGCGCGACGGCGACCACTACGTGATCAACGGCCAGAAGACCTGGACCACGCTGGGCCAGTTCGCCGACTGGATCTTCGTGCTGGCCCGAACCGACCCGAACGCTCCGAAGAAGCAGGCCGGCATCTCGTTCATCCTGGTCGAGATGTCCACCCCGGGCATCACCCTGCGGCCGATCAAGCTGATCGACGGCAGCTACGAGGTCAACGAGGTGTGGTTCGAGGACGTCCGGGTGCCCGCCGACCAACTGGTCGGCGAGGAGAACGCCGGCTGGAGCTACGCCAAGTTCCTGTTGTCCAACGAGCGGACCGGCATCGCCCGGGTCGGCACCACCAAGGTGTGGCTGGCCGACGTCAAGGAGCGGGCGGCCAAGACGGTGCTCGGGGACGGCACGCTGCTCGACGATCCGCTGTTCGCGGCGCGGGTGGCCGGGATCGAGACCGAATTGCTGGCGCTGGAACTCACCCAGCTTCGGGTCAGCGGCGACGAGGGCAGCGGCAAGCCCAACCCGGCGTCGTCCATCCTGAAGTTGCGTGGCAGCCAGTTGCAGCAGGCGGTGACCGAGCTGGCAGTGGAGGTCGCCGGTCCGGATGCGCTGCCCTTCGAGGCGCCCGACGCCGACTCCCCCGCCTGGGCTCAGCACGCCGCGCCGAAGTACCTCAACTACCGCAAGACCTCGATCTACGGCGGCAGCAACGAGGTTCAGCGCTCCATCATTTCCGCGACGATTCTGGGGTTGTGAGTCATGAATTTTGATCTGACCGACGAACAGCAGATGCTGGCCGACACCACCCGCGACCTGCTGTCGGGCTATGACACCGAGAAGCGCAACAAGGTCATCGCCTCCGACGAGGGCTGGAGCCGCGAGGTCTGGGGCCAGCTGGCCGAGATCGGCATCCTCGGGCTGGGCTTCGACGAGGACTCCGGTCCGATCGAGGTGATGGTGGTGCTCACCGAACTCGGCCGCCGGCTGGCCCCGGAACCGGTCGCCGCCGCCGCCCTGATTCCGGGTGCGGCGATCGCCGCGCACGGCACCGCCGAGCAGCGCGCCCTGCTCGACGACGTCGCCACCGGCGAGCGGCTGCTGGCCTTCGCGCACACCGAGCCGGGCCGGCGGGGTGCTGCCGGGCTTGCGACCCGGGCCTCGGGGGCCGGTGACTCGTGGACCATCACCGGGCGCAAGAGTCCGGTGCTGGCCGGCGACAGCGCCGACGTCCTGCTGGTCAGCGCCGCCCTGCCGGACGGCGGCAGTGGCCTGTTCCTGGTGGAGTCCGGAGCCGTCGCCCGCACGTCGTACCGCACGTTCGACGGGCAGCGCGGCGCCGACATCGAGTTCGACGGTGCCGCCGCGGTTCCGCTGGGCGCCGGGGGCGACGCGTCCGACGCGATCGCCGAGACGGTGATCCGGTTCCAGGCCGCGCTGTGCGCGGAAGCCGTTGGGGCGATGGACGAGTCGCTGCGCCTGACCACCGACTATCTCAAGTCCCGCAAGCAGTTCGGGGTCCCGCTCAAGACCTTCCAGACCCTCACCCAGCGGGCCGCCGACATGTATGTCTCTCTGGAGTTGGCCCGCAGCATGAGCTTCTACGCCTCGGTGTGCGTCGCCGACGGACGTTTCGACCCGGTGGTGGCGGCTCGCACCAAAATGCAGATCGGCCGGTCCGGCACGCACATCGCGCAGGAGGCGATCCAGATGCACGGCGGTATCGGCGTGACGGCGGAGTACCCGATCGCCCACTACGCCGCGAAACTGACGGCGGTCGAGGCCTGCTTCGGCTCGACCACCGACCAGCTGCGTTATCTCAGCGGCCGGGTCGGGGACTACGGGGTGGTCGGCCTCTGACCCCGTGGGTCGATAGGGCCTCTGACCCGGTGGGTCGATAAGGGGGGTCAGGCGGTCCGGGCCTGCAGGTAGACGGTCTCGGTGGACTCGGCGGGCTTGGCGAACGCCTCGATCGCGGACGACAGCAGCCCGACGATCCACTCGTAGACGCCGATGACCGCGGCCCCGACCCCCACCACGATGGTGGCGGGGAACCCGGCCACCCAACCGATGACGTCGCCGATCACGTTGTCCCCGAACAGCGATCCCAGTCCGGCACCGAGGGAGAACCCGAGGGCGACTTGCAGCGCCGGCTTGTGGAGAACCTGGTCGACGACGAAATTGCCGACATCGTTCACCGGCAGCCCGAGTAGCACATTGACCGCCACATCGTCGATCAGCTTCTGGCCGGCCGTCCGGGTGAGGAAGTCCTCCACGGTTCCCTGCGCGACCTTGGCGGTGAGGCGGTCGAGGAACTCGATGTGGAACCAGCCCTGCTCGAGACGGGCGAGAGTGGCCTGCTGCACCACCACTCCGATCGCCTGCCGCACGTTGGCGGTGTCGAGCAGGCCGTTGATGATCGGCGGGATCACCGCGTTGACGCCGGAAACGACGGCCGGGGCGGATTGCAGCGACGTCAGCGCGTCCTGCGCCGCCTGGGCGGTTCCGGTTCCGTCGAGGACGGCGTCGATGAACTCGGCTGCGGCGTCGGTGATCGCGGTGCTCACCCCGCTGTAGCCGAGCAGTCCGGTGATCGCCGTCCCGACCGCCGAGGCCACCTCGCCCACCACCGCAGTGTCGGCGAGCAGGCCCCCGATCGCCGCGCCGAACCGTTCGGTGACCAGTGCCTGGACCGGCGGGTCGGCGGCCAGTTCGTTGATCAGGCCGGTGATGGACTGGCCGAGGTCCTGCTGGAAGGTGGTGTTGCTCAGGACGTCGACGTTGACGACGTTCAGGGCGTCGTCGACGGTACCTGCCACCCCGGCCTGGATCGCCGGGTCGTTCTCCAGGCCGGACAGGGCGTCTTGCAGGGCGGCCGCGGCGGACTCGCCGGTGAGCACCGCCAGGGCCACGTCGCCGGCCGCACCGGAGATGGCGTCGACCACCCCGTCGGCGCCGAAGAAATCGGTGAACACGCTGTCGACCACGTCGGGCAGGGCGCCGGCGACCACCGGGTTGGTCAGCAGGCCCACCACGAACGCCCCGACCTGCTCACCGACCACCGAGATCGGCCCGAAGCCGAGTTGGCTGTTGACCTCGTTGGCCACCCGGTCGGCCAGCGCCTGCTGGACCGCTGAGTCGCCGATCAGTTCACCGAGGAGGTCGGAGATCGCGCCGTCGACCACCGTCCAGGCGGCAGTGTCGTCGAGCAGCTGCGCCACCGCGGCTACGACGGAGTTCTGCACCCCGGCGTCCAGGGCGGGATTGTTGCGCAGCCCGCCCACGATCCCGTGCACCGCTTCGGTGAAGTCCGCACCGGACAGGGTCAGCGCCGCCAGGGCCAGGTCGCCGGCCGCCTCGCCGAAGGCTGCGTCGACGCCGGGAGTCCCGAACAGGTCGGAGAAGACGGTGTCGACGACATCGAGCAGCGCGGTGCCCACGGTCGGGTTGGTCAGCAGGCCCAGCGCGGTCGCGGCCACCTGGGCGCCGACCACGTCGCCGAGGTCGCCGCCGCCGAGCAGAGCGGAGACCTCGTCGGCCACCCGGTCGTCGAGCACCTGCTGGACCACCGGGTCGGTGATCAATTGCGTTGCCAGCGCGGTGATTCCGGCGTCGACGGTCGACCACAGTTCGGCATCGCCGAGAAGCTGCGTGACCGCGGCGCCGACAGAGTTCTGCACCCCGGCGTCGACGGCGGGATTGACCCGCAGCGCCTTGCCCGCCGCGGTCAGCGCGGTGCTGAGGCTCTCGCCGGTGAGCACCGCCAACGCCACATTCCCGGCCGCGCCGGAGATCGCGTCGACCACGCCGTCGGAGCCGAAGAAGTCGGAGAACAGGGTGTCGACCAGTTCTCCCAGCGCGCCGGTGACCACCGGGTCGGTCAGCAGGGCGACCACCGCCGCCCCGACGTCCTCACCGACCACCGAGATGGGCCCGAACCCGAGGAAGGAGTTGACCTCATTGGCCACCCGGGTGCTCAGCGCGTCCTGCACCACGGTGTCGGCGAGCAACTCCGACACCAGCGACGACAGACCGAGGTCCACCGTCGACCAGACCGCGGAGTCGCCGAGGAACTGCGCCGTCGCGGCGACGACGGATCCCTGGATCGCGGCGTCGATGTCGGGGTTGGCCTTCAGCGCCGCCACGACCTCCGGCTGCACGGTCTGCAGGGTTCCCTCGACTGCCGCGGTGGCCAGTTGGCCGGCGGCACCCGACAGTGCGCTGATCACACCCTGGGCGCCGATGAAGTCGCTGAACACCGTGTCGACCAGACCGACCAGCGCGCCTTCGACCGCGGGGTTGGTCACCAGGGCGACGACGGCGGCCGCGACCTGGGCACCCACCGTCGTGCCGAGGTCGCCATCGCCGAGCAGGCCGGACACTGCGGTCGCCACCTCGGCGCTGAGGGCCTGCTGGACGGCCGGATCGCCGATCAGGCCGGTGACCAGTGATGAGAGCGCCGCGTCCACGGCCGAGCGCAGGCCGGTGTTGCCCAGGAACGTCGCCACCGCGGTGGTGACCGCAGGGCCGACCGCCGCCTGGATACCCGGGGTGGCCGCCACCGCCGCCACTGCTGCGCTCAGCGCGTCGCTGATCTTCTCGCCGCCCAGCACCGCTGTGGTCAGGCCGCCGGCCGCGTCCGCCAGCGCGGTGATCGCTCCCGGCGCGCCCAGAACCGCGCCGAAGACCGAGTTCACCAGCGTCGCCACCGCACCGCTGACCGTCGGATCGCCGAGGAAGGTCGCTGCGGCGGCCCCGACCCGGTTGCCCACGACCTGAGCCGACGAACCGCCGCCGAGGAAGCCGGTCACCGCGTTACCGACCGCCTGGGTGACCAGTTGCTGGTCGCTCAGCACGCCGGTGGTCACCTGGGTGACGAACGTTCCCAGCGCCGCGCCGACACCGGGCGTCGTGAGCAGGGAGTCGACGAACCCGGTGACCGCGACACCCGCACCCGGCGCGAGCGCGGTGGGCAGTCCGGTGGGCAGGGCGGTCTCCTGGCTCGGAGTGCCGCCCAGCGCCGTGACGATGGAGTTGACCACCACGTCGGCCAGCGATGTCGCGACGGCGAGCTCGCCGCCGAACAGCGTGGACGCGGGCTGTTGCAGCAGGGTGCTGAACGCCGCCCCGGCGTCGGTGGCGATCGTCGCGCCGACGGTTCCGCCGAGCAGGACCGGGGCGGCGAGCAGGTTCGCGACCGCGCCGCCGAGCGTGACCGCGAGCGGGTTGGTGGCGTCGACCTGCTGGCCCAGCAGCGCCGAGGCGGCCAGCTGACCCAGGTAGCCGGCGATCACCGGCGAGTTCACCAGCCCGCTGACCGAGTCGGCGAACGCCTGCCCCAGCAGCGACTGCACGCCTGCGTTGCCGAAGAAACCGTTCTGCAGATCGTCGCGGCCCTTGATCTGCTGTGTCAGGGTGAATCTGTCCAGGATCGCCTTCAGTGGATTTGTCTTCAGGCCCAGCACGAAGACGGGGTTCGCGGCGGTCGGAAGGTTCAGGTCACGCAGGAAGGGCACGAGCGCGGTCGCAACGGTGGGATTTCCGATTGAGTTCTGAACGAACGTCGCGACCGCGTTGCCGATGGTGGCCGACACGGCCGGCGGCAGGGCGGCCAGCGCCGGGTTCCCCGCCACCGTCTGAGAGATGAAGCCCAGCACGTTGGGTTGGGTGACCAGGGCGACCAGGGTGTTCCCGATGTCCTCTGGCGGAGTCTTGGCTCCACTCAGTGAGTAGATGACGTTGAAGGCGTACTCCCCGATGGTGTTGGCAACCGAGGGTGTACTCAGATCGAGCACGGTGGGGCATCCACTCGCGGTGCACTTTCCGGCCGGGCCAGCTGAGGGGAGCGCTGCCGCGATGGCCCCCGAGAGCGCGTTGATTCCCAGCACCCGGGCCTCCCCAACGACGGCGCAGTAGCCTCCGCCGCCGTCGGTGCACGTCGACAGCGCCGGCAGCGGCGCGAAGGGAATCTGGAAATTGGTGCTGCTCACGACTCCGCCGGTGGGGATGCCGACGACGATCGGGCCGGAACTGGCGTCACTGGGGACCGCGGCGGTGATCTCGGTTCCCGTCTCGTTGACGGCAAAGGTCTTGGTGGATCCGGCCCCGAAGTTGACGAAGGTGGCGCCGGCGAAGTTCTCGCCCTTGATCGTGACTTCGGTACCCAGGCCGCCCGTGCCCGGAGTGAATTCGCTGATCGAGGGAAGTACCCCCGTCACGGTGAACACCTGCTTGCTGATCGCGTTGGCGGGCTGGGAAAGGTAGGTCGCGATGACCTGGACGTTGCCGGTAGGGGCGCCCGGCGGAACCTTCACCGTCACTTGGGTTGGCGACGGCTTTCCGACGATCTCCCCGGCGACGCCCCAGTCGCAGGCGGCCGCGCTACAGCCGAAGTACACCGCCGAGGTGGTGCCGAGGTTGCTGCCGCTGATGGTGAACTGGGTCCCGACCGGGCCTGACGTCAACGACAAGCCGGTCGTGTTGATCTGCGCGCCGAGCCCGCTGTCGAGTTCACCGGTGCTCACGTCTGCTGTTCCCACTGCGCCTGTTCCTACTAAGTCCGCCGGTAACGCCGCGGCTGTCGGCCCGGCCGGGTCCTCCCGGCGGGCCGCGGCCAGCGTGGCGAAGGCCAGGGCCGCGACGAGGGGCGCACCACCGCCATCGACGTTGAGGGTGTTCAGAGGATCGCCGGCAGGAGTCAGCGCTGCGTCGGCCGCAGCGGCCGTCATCGCCGGGGCCTGAGCGGCAACCGGACTCACGGATGGCTGGGCCGGGGTGACGTCGGGAACTGGGACCCCCGGCAAGCCTGCGACGGTCTCCGGCGCCGGACTCGGCGCCGCCGGCCGAACCCGGTTGCCGACGTCCACCGGGCCGACGGCGGCTACCGGCCCGGACTGCGGGCCCGCGACAGACGGGGTCAGCGCAGCACGGGTCCGGGCGGACCGGTTCCCGGCACCGTCCGCGGCACTGTCGGCGCTCGCGCGCCCGCCGACGGGAGGCTGCCCGGTCGGTGCCGTCCGGCCGAGGGTGCTGTCGGCGTCGGCGCTGGCCGCCGGAGCACTGACGTGGGGCGACCGTGCACTCCGCTGATCCGCGGCCCGGCCGGCCGTCCCGCGGCCGGCGTCCGCCGCGGCGCTGTCGGGGTTGCTCGTGTCCGCGGCCGCCGTTCCGGAGAGCCCCAGGATCGCAGTCCCGACACCGAGTGCGACCGCGAGCGCCCCGACCCGACCGACAAACCTGGACGGCCGACAATTGCAACCCTCAGCATGCACGAACATCACGTGGCCCCCTGATCCGTTTTCTATCAGCAGGCAGATAATGCCATACAAGCCGTCAATTTCTCGGCCGTTTCAGCGAATCCCCAGGGGGGGCTGAACCGGCTCAGCGCACGCCGAGCAGGGCGTCGAGTGCAGTGGCCACAAGGCCCGGCGCCGCGGTGTCCCGGCCGCCGAAGTCGAGCGCGTCGGTGACCCAACCATCAACGGCGGCAAGGGCTTTCGGCGTGTCGAGATCGTCGGCGAGGTAGCGGCGCAGCCGGCCGATCAGATCGGTCGCGTCCGGTCCGGCGGGCAACGCGGTCGCGGACCGCCACCGGTGCAGGCGGGCGCTCGACTCGGCCAGCAGGCCGTCGCTCCAGGACCGGTCGGCGCGGTAGTGACCTGCCATTAGCCCCAGCCGGATCGCCATCGGGTCGACACCGTCGGCCCGCAGGCGCGACACCAGCACCAGGTTGCCGCGGCTCTTGGACATCTTGTGGCCGTCCCAGCCGATCATCCCGGCGTGCACGTAGTGCCGGGCGAACCGTCGCTCCCCGGTGGCCGATTCGGCATGAGCGGCGGAGAACTCGTGGTGCGGGAAGATCAGGTCACTGCCGCCGCCCTGAACGTCGAAGCCGAAACCGATGCGGCTCAACGAGATCGCCGAGCACTCCACGTGCCAGCCGGGCCGGCCCGGGCCGAACGGGGACGGCCAACTCGGCTCGCCGGGGCGCTGCGCCCGCCACAGCAGGGCGTCCAGCGGTTCGGCCTTGCCCGGGCGCTGAGGGTCTCCCCCGCGCTCGGCAAACAAGGTCAGCATGGTCTCGTGGTCGTAGTTCGACTCGTAGCCGAACTGCACGGTGGCGTCGGCGCGGTAGTAGACGTCGGGGTACTCGGCGTCGTCGACCACATAGGCCGATCCGGCGGCCAGCAGCTTCTCCACCATCTCGACCACTTCGCCGATCGCCTCGGTGGCGGCGACGTAGTCGCGCGGCGGGATCACCCGCAGCGCCGTCATGTCGGTCCGGAACAACTCGGTCTGCTCATCCCCGAGCGCCCGCCAATCCACGCCGTCGCGCTCGGCCCGCTCGAACAGCGGGTCGTCGACGTCGGTGACGTTTTGGACGTAATGCACCCGGTGCCCGTTGTCCCGCCATACCCGGTTGACCAGATCGAAGGCCAGGTAGGTGGCGGCGTGGCCGAGATGGGTCGCATCGTAAGGGGTGATGCCGCAGACGTACATCGTCGCCGTCGCACCCGGGGAGGTGGGACGGATCTGCCGGTCGGCGCTGTCATAGAGCCGCAGACCGGGGCCGCGGCCGGGCAGCACCGGGAGGTCGGGCTCAGGCCAGATTCGCATGTCAGGTTGTCGCCCACATCGCGTCGAGCAGCACCTCGGCGACCTCCGGACGGCACATCAGCAGGTCGG
>JAUPKM010000297.1 GCA_030837445.1 Actinomycetota bacterium | reverse complement strand
TCGTGCCCCAGCGAGGCTGTGGTCACGGTGACCGTCAGACTGCCGACCAACGCCTTGTCACAACTGAGCGCCGAAACCGTCGGTGTGATCGGCGTCGAGGTCCCCTGCGCAAGACGCGCCGGCAGCGGTGTACCCGCGGCACTGGCCGACCCGGCAGTGAGCCTGACGACGTTGCTCACACCGTCATATTCGAGTTTCAGCCGGTCGGCGAGGGCTGGCAGGGTCAACACCGCACCGGGAATGTCCGCTCCGGCAATCACCGCCCACACTCGCGAGTCCTGGCTCACCACGTTCAGCGCGCGTGGGTCGAACAGATCCGTTGAAGTCGACAGAACCGTCGTGCGCGCAGACGCGGGCAGGGCCCGCAGCGCCGCCGCATCGACCTCGGCCGTGACTGCGTCAGGTGTCGGAGCTGCCAGCACCGCCGACACCGCGGCAGGCTCGCCCGCCTTCGGGGACCAGGTCAGCAGCGAGTGCATCGCGACCACCTGAGCGGTCGCGAACACCGCCACGGCCAACACCGCAACGACAGCCAGCAGCCACGAGAGCCGAGCCTGCCGTTGGGTCACCTAGGAAGGTTACCGGCTAGCTCAGCCTTCGCCGGTGAGCTTCTCCCGGAGCGCCTGCAGTGCTTCGTTGGCATCTTCGTCGAGCGCGCCGGCGGCCTCCGCCGGGGCGGCGGTGTAGCCACCACCGGTGGCAGCAGCGGTCTCGCCACTGGCGGCCTCGGCATCTGCTTTGCGGGCATCGGCGATCTGGCCCTTGTGGCTCTGCCACTTGGCGTAGGCCTCGTTGTACTGGCGCTCCCATTCGGTGCGCTGGTCGTCGAAGCCCTCTTTCCATTCGCCGGTCTCGGGGTCGAACCCCTCCGGGCCGATGTAGCCGCCGGCCTCGTCGTAGGAGACGGGCATCCCGTACAGGTAGGGATCGAACTCGTCGGTGTCGTCTCCGACGCCACCCTCGTTGGCCTGCTTCAGGCTCAGCGAGATCCGGCGGCGTTCCAGGTCGATGTCGATGACCTTGACGAAGATGTCGTCGTTGACCTGCACGACCTGCTCCGGGATCTCCACGTGCCGCTCGGCCAGTTCGGAGATATGCACCAGCCCCTCGATCCCCTCGTCCACTCGGACGAAGGCACCGAACGGCACCAACTTGGTGACCTTGCCGGGCACGACCTGACCGATTCCGTTGGTGCGGGCGAAGTGCTGCCAGGGATCCTCCTGGGTGGCCTTCAACGACAGCGACACGCGCTCCCGATCCATGTCGACGTCGAGCACCTCGACTGTGACCTTGTCGCCGACCTCGACGACCTCACCCGGGTGATCAATGTGCTTCCAGGACAACTCCGAGACGTGCACCAGACCGTCCACACCGCCCAGGTCGACGAACGCGCCGAAATTGACGATGGAGGACACGACGCCCTCGCGGACCTGGCCCTTCTGCAGGGTGTTGAGGAAGTTGTGACGGGTCTCGGACTGGGTCTGCTCCAGCCAGGCGCGGCGGGACAGCACAACGTTGTTGCGGTTCTTGTCCAGCTCGATGATCTTCGCGTCGAGTTCCTTGCCGACGTAGGGCTGCAGGTCGCGCACGCGACGCATCTCCACCAGCGACGCGGGCAGGAAGCCGCGCAGGCCGATATCGACGATCAGACCGCCCTTGACGACCTCGATGACCGTACCGGTCACCATCTCGTCGGCTTCCTTCTTCGCCTCGATATCGCCCCAGGCACGCTCGTACTGGGCGCGCTTCTTGCTCAGGATGAGCCGACCGTCCTTGTCCTCCTTCTGGAGGACAAGGGCCTCGACCAGGTCACCAACCGCAACCACCTGGGTGGGATCGACATCGTGCTTGATCGACAGCTCACGCGAGGGGATGACGCCCTCGGTCTTGTAGCCGATATCCAGCAGTACCTCATCGCGATCCACCTTGACGATGATCCCGTCGACGATGTCTCCGTCGTTGAAGTACTTGATGGTCGAATCAATGGCTGCCAACATGGCGGCTTCGTCGCCGATGTCGTTGATTGCGATAGAAGGAACAGAGGTGGTGAGGTCGGTCGACATGTAGAGGTTGACTCCGGACGGCGGCTAGTGAGCGGTCGCGTGCGGCGGACTGGGCTTCACAGCAGGAAGACCCGGCACGGCCCCACCCATATGGGGGCGACCGACACACGCGGAGTAAAGCATAGCGGGGGCGGACCGATTATCGGTCGCGCCCCCGCTATGCGGTTGCCGTGCTGACACTCAGGCCGAACCTGAGTCACCGCCCGTTGCCGGGGGCTTGAACTTGTCGGTGGCATCCGACGCCGCGGACTTGCCGGCATCGGTCGCCGACTTGGTCGCATCCGTCGCCGGTGTCGCCGGCTTCGGTGCCGCCGGCTTGGGCGCCGCCGGGGTGGAAGTCGCGGGCTTGACCGCTGCGGCGGTGGCCGCACCGCCCGCTGCTGCCGCGGCAGGTGCTGCCGCTGCCGGCGACCCGCCGGTCCCTGCAGCACCGGCGGCCGCCTTCGGCCGCCGCACCATCAGGAAGCCGACGATGATCAGGATGATGCCGAGGAT
>JAUPKM010000296.1 GCA_030837445.1 Actinomycetota bacterium | reverse complement strand
GTCTCGATCGAAGATCCGGGCGGCACGATCGGAGCTCCGCCGACGGCCGTCTGTGTGTTCGACCCGTCGATGGGTGACACCCGGGATTGGGCGCAGAAGTTCATGGGTCAGACCTCGCCCGGAAAGCCCTATGTAACGACCTTCCAAACGACGGCGACCAAGATGGTGTTCGACTCTGGACCGCCGACGGAGGTGCGCGCAGGCCTGGCCATCCCTGCCTACACCGACCGTGGCTACTTCCGCTTCGCGTTTCGCCCCGTCGCGGGCAAGCGCGAGACGATCAAGCCTGGGTTCATTCCGTATTTGGAGTTCGACCCGACCGGACGGAACATTGCGGCACCTACCCTGGTGGTGCTACCGACCGAGGCCGACAAGGGCTGGAACCTGCAGATCACGGTCCTGCTGCCTGCGGCGGGGGCCGCGTCAAGGCCGGGCGCGACGACAGAGGCGTCGCCCACGCCGGGGGCCTCATCGAGGCCGGGCGCGACAACCGAGGCGCCAGCGCCGACGTCCTCACCCACATAACCAGCGCCGACACCCCCGAGGGCATGATGGGCCCGTGACCAGAACCGCGGCCCCCAGCACCGCCATTGCACCAGCTCGCGGCTCCCGAGTGGCCCTGCTACTGCTGCTCTTGGGCGCTCTCCTTGTTGGTGTCAGCGCCGGCCCCGCCCAGGCGCACGCCGAGCTGGAAAGTTCGACACCCGCCGATGGGGCGGTGTTGGCCTCAGCTCCCCGGACGGTCGACTTGATCTTCGGCGAAGACATCATCGACGCCGGTATCCAAGTCGTGGCCCAGGACTCCGGGGGCACCGCGGTACCACTGGACAAGGCAGTCGCCGCCGGTCCCAAGGTGAGCGTGGCCTGGCCGACCACCGCCGGGGCGGGCAACTACCGCGTCTCCTACCGGGTCACGAGCCAGGATGGCCACCCCATCGATGGCACCATCTCGTTCTTCTACGGCGCGGCAAGCGGGTCGCCAACGGCCGCAGGATCTGCGGCAAGCACCGGGGGCGCGACGGCCGGGTCGCAGCCGGGAGCGTCGGCGCCAGCGACCGCGGCGGGTTCCGCGACATCCGAGCCAGGCACAGCCGCCGCAACCTCGCCAGCGCCGAGCCCGGCCCCCGCAGCGGCCGACGGCCGTTCCCAGTGGTGGATCATCGCCCTGCTGGTGGTTCTCGGCGTCATCATTGGCGCCGTCATTGCTCGGGTGCTGAACCAGCGACGGGCCAAGAATTCGTGAAGGTAGGAACCCGAGCCCGGGTCGGGCTGCTGCTGGCCGTCGTGGTCGTCGCGGTCGTGATCGGGCTGGTCATCGGCGGCGGCGGGTACCTCGCACCGGCGCCGGGCATCACCGATGCCGGGCCGTTGGTGTCGTGGAGCCTGCCGATCGTCCGGGCCATTGCGCTCGCGGCGGGGGTGGCGACCTGCGGCTGGCTACTCTATGCGGCGTTCCTTGGCTCCCAGAAGCCCGGCGGGCTGCTAGGAGCGGGGGGCCGAGACGACGTTCGGCGCGCCTCGACAGCGGCGTTGGTGTGGGCGGTCGCATCCTGGGTCACCGGAGTGCTGACGCTGGCCAACGTGCTCGGAACGCCGCTGGCGGAGACGTTGAACCCGTCGGTTGTGGCCACCTACGCCTGGGATGTCACCAGCGTCCGCGCCTTCACCTTGGGCGGGCTGATCGCACTCGGGGTGTGGGTTGGCGTGCGTCGGGTGGAGACGTTGGCTGGGGCGGCCGGGTGGCTGGTGCTCGCGGCTGGCGCGATGGCGCTGGTGCCGCTGTCGGGGCACGCGGCAGGGCTCGGCAGCCACGGTCTGGCCCTCGCCTCCGGGGTGGTCCACACGCTGGCCGCGACCGCGTGGGTCGGCGGTCTGCTGGCGCTCGCGGTCCATGCCTGGCGCAACGATCCGGGCGTCATCCAGGGCGCCCGCAGGTTTTCCGGGGTGGCGCTGACCAGCGTCGCTGCGCTGGCGCTGACCGGCGTCGGTAACGCCGTCACCCGGATGGACGGCTGGGGCCAACTCGTCAGCACCGACTACGGACGGCTCGTGCTGCTTAAGGTGATCGCGCTGCTGGTGTTGGTCGTGCTGGCGGCGCTGGTGCGGCGGCGGCTGCTGGCTGTCACCGGGGAGCCAGCGGACGGCGCCCGCGGCGGCACCGGGACCGAGCGCGCCGGCCGGAGTGCTCGCGGCGAGGACACCACGGCCATCAGCCGCGGCCGGATCACCGCGCTCATCGGGTTCGAACTGGCGGTGATGGCGCTGGCCACCGGACTGGCCGTCGCGCTCACTCGTACCCCCTACCCGCGACCGATCACCGACGCCGCCAACCTCGCCGAGTCGCTGCTGGGACGCCCGATTCCTGCCGCGCCGGATGCCTCCTCGGTGATCCTGGGATTCTCGTTCGAGCCGGTGATGTTGGTGGCGTCGTTAGTGGCCGCCGGGCTGTACGTGGCGGGCGTGATGCGGGTCCGGGCGCGCGGCGACAAGTGGCCCGTGGGTCGCCTCATTTCCTGGCTACTCGGAGTCGGGGCGATCATCTGGGCGACGAACTCGGGCTTGGGGATCTATTCGCAGGTGTCGTTCAGCATGCACATGCTGCAACACATGGCGTTGGCGATGATCGCGCCGATCCTGCTGGTGCTCGGAACTCCGATCACGCTCGCCCTGCGGGCGATCGCCCCGGCGCCGCACGGTCGGCGGGGGCCGCGGGAGTGGATCGTGTGGGCGATCGGCTCCCCGGTGGCAAAGTTCGTGACCCACCCGTTGTGGGTGCTGTTCATCTTCACGATCGGGCTCTACGGGCTGTACTACACGTCACTTTTCGGCTACCTGATGGGCTCGCACCTGGGTCACGTCGCGATGCAGGTGCACTTCATCCTGGCCGGCTACCTGTTCTCCTACGTGGTGCTCGGCCTCGACCCGGCGCCGCGAACACTGCCGCCGTGGGTGCGGCTGGGGATGGTGTTGATCGCGATGGTGCTGCACTCGTTCTTCGCGGTGCCGATCATGATGAGCGATACCGCCTTCGCGGTGGAGTGGTACGGGCAGGTGCAGCCACCGTGGATCACGAATCCGGCCGCGGACACCCGCACTGCTGGCGGTATCGCCTGGGGTATCGCCGAGCTGCCCACGTTGCTGCTGATCGTCGTGCTGGGGGTGCAGTGGGCGCGCTCGGATGAGCGGGAGGCCCGCCGCCGGGACCGCCGGGTCGAGCGAGAGGGCGACTTGGAGCTGGACGCCTACAACGAGCGGTTGGCGCGGATGAACGACGCGGCGGAGCACCGGCGCGACTGACGCTGGCTGACGGCGGCGCGGGCCCGCTGACATACTTGGCCCATGCCCATCCCGAGTCGGCCCCCAGTCCAAATCCCGCCCCACCGGGGCTCGAACGACCCCGGCGTTGGTCGCCCGGCACCGACGACCATGGGCCGGCGGCTCGTTGCGGTGACGCGTTGAAGGCCCAACTGATGTTGTGCGACTTCGCGCAGGTCGCCGAGGGCAAGCTGAACATCTTGGGCGGCGGGATCTCAGTGGCCCGGCAAGGCGTCCCGCAGATCTCGGTCGCCGGACTCGTCGACGTCCCCTGGGACCTCGCCAACACCGAGGTGTCGGCGACCTTCACGTTGCTCGACGCCGACGGTCACCAAGTGTCCGACCCGAATGGGGTTGCCGTGACGCTGACCATCGGTTTCGAGATGGGCCGTCCGCCCGGCGCAGTCAAGGGCGCGCCCCTGACATGGCCGTTCGCGGTCACGATCGCAACCCAATGGCTGCCGCCCGGCAGGTACACCTGGCGGCTGGACCTAAACGACGAGACCCACGAGGACTGGACCACAACCCTGTCGATCGTCGACGCCTGACGTCAAGGGCCGCCTGTCACCCGGCCGCGCTGTTCGAGGGCGGCCACCACCTGCGCCACCCGATCATCGATCGACCCGCTGGCGGTCAGCAGCGGTAGGTCCCGCCTGCCTGCCAGGCCTAGCAGTACCTGTTGGGCCTCGTCCCTCGCCTGCGGACCATCCCGCTGCCCTTCATCGCTCTGCCACGCGAAGTCCGAATCGCATAGCACTGTCAGGGCGCAGCCCTGGTGGTGTGCGAGGGCCGTCTCCAGCAGTGAGTCGTCCCGGTAGTACACGATCGAATAGACAGCCGTCATCAAAGCGCCGCCGTCGGAAACCACCCAGGGGCGGCCGGCCAGGGCGGCCTCCTCCTTCGCCGCTGCCTCGCGGGCGATCTGGGTCATCATCACGTCCCGCTGCTCACCGGCCGTCGGCACTCGTCCCCGATCTGTCACGAACCGTCGGAGCGTCTCGTCCACGACGACAGCCGGCAGGGCAGCGCCGAGCGCCTCGGCCAGGGTCGACTTCCCCGTGCTCTCGCCGCCCACGAGGGACACGACCCCCACGCCGTCAGACGACAACGTCAACCCCAGCGCCGGCACTGGCTTCCACCGACGCCCGCCGATTGCCCCAGGACCGCCAACCAACGACGGCCATTCCGATCAGGATCGCGTAGAAGATCGCCGTGAAGTAGAGATCCTGGCTGCCGTACAAGACCACACCGACGACGTTCACTGCCACCCACATTGGCCAAGCCTCGACGTACTCGCGCACCATCAACACCTGGGCCGCGAGGCTGCCGACGAACACGAAGGCGTCGCCCCAGGTCGCCACCCCGCCGATCCACTGCAGGACCGGAGCCAGCGCCAACCATGCGACCAGCACGATGGCTATCCCCATGTGTCGACGGGATCCGGACAACCGGGACGGGATCCGCACGCCCTGCTCACCCCAGCCGAACCAACCCCAGACCGCCGCTGCCATGAACACCACCTGCGTCGCGGCACTGGCGTAGAGGTGGGCGCCGAGGAAGACCAGCCCGTAGAGAAGGCTGGCCGTGAAGTAGAACGGCCAGGTCCAACGGGTTCCGCGAATTCCGAGGCCGACGCCGATCAGCGCCAGCACCACGGAGCAGAACTCCAACAGCGTGACGGCTTGGCCCCAGAGGTAGAAGAAGACGGTGGTCATGAGTGACGCTCCCAGCCCGGCATTACCCGGATCGGTGGTAACGGTCGGCGACGCCGTTGCGGTCGCCCTCTCAGCTCGGCTTGGCCCGAGCACCCGCGGTGGTCACCGACCGGGAACTCCCGGTCGGTG
>JAUPKM010000295.1 GCA_030837445.1 Actinomycetota bacterium | reverse complement strand
GTCCCCGAGCCCGTCCGCGAGCCCGAGCCCGTCCGCGAGCCCGAGCCCGTCCCCGAGCCCGTCCCCGAGCCCGTCCGCGACACTCTCGGGCTCATCATGACGCGCGCTAAGCCGGCAGTTGCCCTATCGTTGTATGGTGTGTCAACGTGTGGTAGTTCGGCACGATGGTGATGGGCGCACGACCGCTGGGGTGGCAGAGCTGACCGTGGCGTACAGGCATTCGCCGTCCGGCGAAGCCTCCTGAGCGAAAGGATAGGACCATTAACACCAGAATCTTCGTCGGGCTGGCCGCTGGCGTCTTAGTCACCGGTGCAGTTGCTGCTTCCGCCGCGTCTTTGGGTGGCATCACGGGCGCCACGCTCGGTGCGAACGACACGGTCGTTGCCGCTTGTGACACCGATGGCATTGGTGTCGGCTACACGACTGCGTACAACGCCGGCACTAGCGCCTACAACACGACCGCCGTCAATCTCACCGGTGTCGACCCTGCCTGCAACGGGTTGGCCTTTAGCGTGACCGTTGGCGATGCGGACACGGATCCCTCGGCGTCACTTAACACGACCACCGGCACCCTCGTGGTGGCCCTGAACGCAGCGACTTTGACGCTCAGCGCGCCAGTCAGCGCCGAAGCTATTGAGAGCCTCGCCATCGTCATCTCAGGCTGATCGGCTTGAGTCATTCGGGGGGCGCGTCTGAGGCCAGTGTTCAGACACGCCCCCCGATTCTCATGCCGGTGCGGGGAGATCGGTCCGCTTTGAATCCACCCACGAGGTCGAGGTCAGTCTCACGGACGCTGCGGCGTATGTCGCTCGTGGCTATCGGGGCGACCTGGCTGGGCGTGGGTGTCCTACTAGCCTCGGCGGCGTCCTTGGGGGGAATCCTTGCTGCGTCCCTCTACGCCTCCTCACATATCGATGTCGCCAAGAACGCCTCGCTGTCGTACAACTTCGTGTCGGCAAACGGAAACCTGAACGGCAAGACGCTGGCGACCGGGCAGGTCTGGGTGGTGCATTCGGGCAGCTGGTCGATCCAAGCCAACCGAGGCCGCCAGACCAACACGGGGAATCTCCGCACCGCGTCCCTGCCCTGGTTCAGGACGCCGACGGTCGTGGGTGCCACGATCACGACGACCGGCCCGTTCAACCTGGGCGTGTACATGCAGGGCAACGCGGCCGGGACCGTGGCAACGGTGCTTCGCGTGCGCAACGGAACCCCCAACGTTGTCGAGCTCGGTCGCATCTCAGGCGGGACGTTCACTGTGCGAGCCTCGACCACGTCGGCCACGTCGGCGGCTACCTGGGCTCTGTCCTACAAGGACGGCGATTGCACGGTGACCCGCAACGGAACCTCGATTCTGACGTACACGTTCCCTGCGATCGAGCGCGCTGCCATCGAGGCCAATACCCGGGTCGGCATGATCACCAGCGGGAACGTGGGCAACGACCGGTACACGGGATTCACGGCCAGCAGTTTCTAGTTGAGCACGGCGAAGGAGAGGCCTGCCCACGCGGGCGGGGCCGGATGAAGGGTGTGCGAGGTGGCGTCGAGTTCCGTCCCTCCTGATGCCCAGGCTCCGAGGCCGTCCTCACTCGCCGATCGGCGGGCCACCCGACGCTCGCCCGTACGGCGCCACGGCTGGGTGAGGCGCGTGCTGACGATCGGACTGTGCGCACTGGCGGCGGTCGTCATAGTCGTGGCGTGGCCCTCCGCGTTGGGAGGACGTGTCTCGTGGGTGGTGGTGGACGGCACGAGCATGCAGCCGAATCTGTCCACTGGCGATCTTGTCATCGCCTGGGACGGGCCGGTCGGCGTGGGCGACGTTGTGCTCTACCAGGTCCCGGTCGTTCCGCCCGGCGGCAACATCGTGCATCGGATCGTCGGCGGTGACGAGGCGTCCGGATGGGTGGTCCAGGGCGACAACAAGCCGGAGGCCGACCCGTGGGTGGTCCCGCCGCGGAACGTGCTCGGTCGGCAGGTCTTCGCGATCCCCGGAGTCGGTGCGATCCTGACCAAGGTCCAAGGATCGACGGTCATCGCCCTGCTCATCGGCTTCCTCACCGTCCTCACCGTGATCATGTGGCCATCCGGTTCCCGGCGGCCCAGTCCCGAGCGTTCGTCCGTTCGCGACCAAGCCCTGCGGAAGGTCTGGGGTAGGCCCACCGAGCGTCTCGCCGCCATGGCGGAACTGCAGGACGGGTGGGACGGACCTGATTCAGTGGCCCCGGATCCTGAGTGCCTGGCGGCAGCACGGCACCTGGCGGGGATGCTGCCGCAGGATGAGTGCCTGGTCGCCCCGTGGGCCGGCGGTGTCGTGCTGGTGCGGCTGTGGGCGGGGGACCACACCAGGGGTGGGGAGGGGCGGGTTGTCGAGTTGCGGGCCGACGGCGGCATGGTGCTGTACCCCGACCGGCTGTTCGAGCCGGGGACCGGGCCTGAACACCGAGCATTGGCTGACGTGAACGCAGCTGGGGAGTGGCTGACCGGTCAGGTCAGGGCGCCATGATGCGATTGCGTCGCCCCTCGCGGAGGCGAGTTATCCGCTGGGTCGTGGAGGCACTGGTCACTGCTGTGTTCCTGCTGATTGCCTTTCCGGGACTCGTCGGCTGCGCGTGGGTTGTCGTGGTCGGGACCTCGATGGAGCCCGAGATGCACACGGGGGACATGGTGCTCGTGCGGCGCGATGGTGCATGGGAGGTGGGCGATGTCGTCGCCTACCAGTTGGGGGACTCGGCGGGGACGGGCGTCGCGGGGACGGTGATCCACCGTCTGGTGTCCGGCAACACCGCGGACGGCTGGCGCTCACAGGGCGACAACAAGCCCAACCCCGACCCCTGGACAATCCAGGACTCTGCGATCATCGGGCGCCAGGTGCTGTTCGTCCCGCAGCTCGGGGCGATCCTTGGCTGGGCCCGCTCACCAATCGTGCTGGCGCTGGCCGCGGGAGTGTCGGTGGCGTTCTGGGTCGCGATGGGCGGACGCAAGCCCTCGCCGCCGCCTCCCTTCTTCTTCGGTGACGACGAGTTCGACATGCGTTCCTCGCGGCGCTCGCGCCGCAGGGAGGGGCGAGGATGAGCACACGACTCCGGTGGCCGGTGTTGACCGCGGTGGCAGTCCTGGGCGCGGCGATCCTGGGCTTGGCCGCCTCCTGGGTCGACTGGTCGGTCACGGCTGCCTGGTGGGTGGGCCTTCCCCTTCTTCTTGCCGGTGTCTGGTCGTTCGCCGGCTTCCACCTGTCACCTGTCTCCGCGAAGACCGCGTCGGGCTCGCCTTATGCGACGGGTCGACTGCACGCGCTGGTCATCGTCCCGGCGTCCAGCGCCCCTGATCGGGTGGTGTCGACGGTCGCCTCGTTGCCCGACAACGCCGATGTGACGCTGGTGGGAGGCCCAGACGCCGCCTATCTGGCAGCGGAAATGGGAATCGCGTGCTGCACGTCTGAGGGATTGGTGCCGCTCATGGCGTCCTGGCCTCCCCACGACGTCGTTTTCCCCATCACGGCCGGGGTGCTGGTGGAGGCCGGCGCACTCGGACGGGCGATAGAGGGCATGGGTGCGCGTGGAGCCTCCTGGACATCCGCCCTGCCCGTTTTCGACGATTTCGACGCCTACGTGCCTCCCGCCCCACGCCTCGCATCGCAATGGTGGCTGGCCAACGCCGTGCGTGCGTCGTCGAGGGTGTGGGTGCCGTCCTGCACGCTCGCCCCGGCCGGCGTGCTCGCGGGCGCGCCTCGATTCCGCGGATGGTCGGATCTGCTTGCGGCCGCTCCGGCCGATTCCTTCGGCACTCAGTTCGAAGAGGCGTTCTCGCTGGTTCTTCCGCCCTACGACGCTCAGGAGTTCTTCGCGCAGCGCATGGCCGACACCCGCACCGACCTCACGACATCGACGCGTGCGTTCGTGGGCGGCGGAGCGGGGCTGAGCTCGAGGGTGTCTGCCGCAGCGCTCTGGCTGCGTACGGCGCGCGGCGTGCCGATGCTGCTGGCTGCCACCATCCCGGCACTGCTGGCGCTGACCGGGGTGGTGTTC
>JAUPKM010000294.1 GCA_030837445.1 Actinomycetota bacterium | reverse complement strand
TGGAGCGGATCTCACTGGCTGTCACCGCCTACGCGACCGCCGCGCGCTGCCTCGAACTCACCCTTGACTGGGCACGCCAACGGGAGACGTTCGGGCGCCCACTGGTCAGTCGCCAAGTGGTTCGCCACGATTTGGTGGAGATGTACCGACTGACTGACGTTGCCCGGAGCTACACCCGCGCCGTCGCCGCGCGGGTGGCGGCAGGTGAGGACGCGCTGCTCGATGCGGTGATGGCAAAGAACACCGCCGTCGCCGCCTGCGACTGGGTGGTGGACAAGGCGGTCCAACTCCATGGCGGTTACGGCTTCCTACGGGATGCCGAGGTCGAGATGCACTACCGTGACGCCCGGGTGCTCGGTATCGGCGGCGGCGCCACCGAAGTGATGACCGATCTGGCCGCCAAATTGCTGGGCTACTGACGCCCAATCCGCCGGTCATGGTGGGCGCCCGGTGGTTACCCGACAGTAACCGGAACTTTCCCTACCCTATAGCGTATGCAAGGTTCCGGTTACTGGCCGGTAGCAGGCTGGAGGCGGCGGCCGATGCGGCCCGGCAGGCGGCGTTGCTCAGGCGGTCCGGGTGACGACGTAGTCGCAGAGCCGCTCGAGGGCATCCCGGGCGGCGATGTCGGGTAACGCCGCCAATGTCGCGCGGGCCTCGTCCGCCCAACGTCGAGCCTCGGCGCGCGCCTGCCCCACTGCGTCATGGGCCAACAGCAATGCCAGCGCCTCGGCATGCTCGTCGTCATCCGGCAGTGGCCGACCCAGCAGTTCCAGTAACCGCTCATCCCCGGGACCCGCCGATGCCAGTGCCAGCAGCGCCGGAAGCGTCTGGATTCCCTCTCGCAAGTCGGTTCCCTGAGTCTTACCGGACTGTCCGTCCTCACTGGTCAGATCGACCAGGTCGTCGGCCAGCTGAAAGGCCACCCCGATCCGCTCTCCGAACAACGTCAGCGTGTCCACCACGGATTCATCGCAGCCGGCGAACATCGCCCCGAACCGACCAGAGGTCGCGATCAGCGACCCGGTCTTGTCCTCCAGCACTCCCAGATGATGATGCACCGGGTCACCGTCACCGTTCGGGCCGACGGTCTCCTTGATCTGACCGATCACAAGTCGCTCGAACGTTCGCGCCTGGATTCGAACCGCAGCCGGGCCCAACTCGGACAAGATGTCGGATGCCTTGGAGAACAGGAAGTCGCCGGTCAGAATCGCGACAGTATTGTCCCACCGGGCATTGGCCGACTCAGTTCCTCGCCGACGTTGCGCCTCGTCCATCACATCGTCGTGATACAGGGTTGCCAGATGCGTGAGTTCCACTACCACCGCGGCCTGCAACACCTGCCTGCTGGCCGCGTCGCCGAACTCGGCCGCCAGCAACACCAGCATCGGCCGAAACCGTTTGCCACCGGCATCGACCAGATGCCGGGAAGTCTCGGTCACGAACGGGTAGTCACTCTTGACACTCTCTCGGAGCATCACCTCAACGGCGGCCAGCCGGTCGTCCAGTCGGCGCGCGAGGGCATCGTCGCCCAGCGAGTAGCCGTTGGTCACTGGAGATCCTCACTGGACGCTGCCAATGGCAGTTTCCGATCTGCGGGTAACGCGAGCCGGCGACGCCGACCAAGGATAACGGTACGGCCCACCGCGGCCGCGGCCACTGCTGACCCGGCATCTACCGAACGAACGTGCTCGCCTTCTCCGCGACATCGAGTACTGCCTGCGGTACCACACCCAGCAGCACCGTCAGAGCAACACAGAATCCGATCGACACAGCCGTCAGCGTCGACGGGATCACCACGGACGGCCCGTCGGCCTTGGGCTGGGTGAAGAACATCAGCACAATCACTCGGCCATAGAAGAACGCCGCGATGGCGCTCGCGATTACCGCGATGATCACGACTGGGGTGGCGCCACCGGCCACACCCGCGGTGAACACGTAGAACTTGGCGACGAATCCGGACGTGAGCGGAATCCCCGCAAACGCCAACAGGAACAGGGCGAACGCGCCAGCGACCAGCGGCGATCGCTTACCCAGCCCCACCCAGGAGGAGAGACTCGTCGCCTCGCCTGCGGGATCCCGTACCAGCGACACCAGGGCAAAGGCGCCGATCGTGGAGACGCCGTAGGCGAGCAGATAGAAGATCGTGCCGCCCAGGCCGGCGTTGTTGGCCGCCAGCACACCGATCAACAGGAACCCGGCGTGGGCGATACTGGAGTAGGCCAGCATTCGCTTCACATCGTTCTGGGTCAGAGCCAGGATGACGCCGACCAGCATGGTGAGCACCGCGATCACCCAGAATGCGGGCCGCCAGTCCCAGCGGGCACCCCCGAACGCGACGTACATGATCCGCAGCAGTGCGCCGAAGGCGGAAAACTTCACGGCTGCCGCCATGAATCCGGTCAATGGCGTCGGAGCCCCTTGGTACACGTCCGGAACCCACTGGTGGAACGGCACAGCGCCGAGTTTGAACAGTAGGCCCACCGCGATCAGACCTATGCCGGCGATCAGCAATCCGTTGGGCCCGGCCACCGCGCTGAGCTTGTCGGAGATCTCACCGAAGTTCAATGTGCCGGCGAAGCCATAGGTGAGGGCAGCACCGTAGAGGAAGAATGCCGATCCGAATGCGCCCAGCAGGAAGTACTTCAGCGACGCCTCCTGGCTGAGCAGACGTCGCCGCCGCGACATCGCGACCAGCAGGTACAGCGGCAGCGACATCACTTCCAGCGCCACGAACATTGTCAGCAGGTCGTTGGACACGACGAACACCAGCATCCCGCCGACGCAGAACAGGAACAGCGGCCAGATCTCCGTCTGCAGCCACCCCTGTCGGGTAAAGGCCTGCTCGTCCTCGCTACCCGGTAGGGCCGACGCGCGGGCGGTGAACGCATCACCGGCCGGGTCAACGCGGCGCTCGGCCATCACCAGCGCCGACAGCAGCGCCAACAGCAGAATTGATCCCTGCATGAACAGGCCGGGGGCGTCGATCGCGAGTGCACCGTTGGCGGTCAACGTGTTGGTACCGGCGAGTAGGAAGACGCTCACCAGCGATGCCAGTAGCACCGCCACCACCAGCACGAGCTGAGCGTTTCGGCGCGACTCCCGCGGCAGCAGCGCCTCCAACACGACACTGACCATCGCCGCGGCCAGCACCAGCAGGATCGGCGTGAGTTTGGCGTAGTCGATCTGGGGTCCGCCGATGGGCTCAATGGCCGCTGTCGCGGTCGTGGCCAGGTAGCCGGCGATCATCGCGCACCCCCTTGACTAGTCGTGGCAGCAGGTACCAGCGGTGGCGGATTCGTCTGCTCCACCTGGCTCATCGTTCGATCGACCGCCGGATTGATCACGTTCAGCGCGACTTGCGGGAAGAAGCCGAGCGCGATGATTATCGCGATCACCGGCGCCATCGACATCGACTCACGGCCGTTGAGGTCAGTGAAGTCCTGACAGCCGGCCTTGACCGGTCCGGTCATCGTCCGCTGGTACAACCAGAGGATGTAGATGGCCGCCAGGATGATGCCCAGGGTGGCGAACACGGCCGCGTACGGGTGTCGGGTGAAGGTGCCCACCAGCACCAGGAACTCGCTGACAAAGCTCGACAGCCCGGGCAGGGCCAGCGAGGACAGCCCGACCACCAGGAAGGTGCCGGCCAGGATCGGGGCCACCTTGTTCACTCCACCGAAGTCTGCGATGTATTTCGACCCGCGTCGACTCATCAGGAAGCCGGCGATGAACAGCAGACCGGCCGTGGTGAACCCGTGGTTGACCATGTAGAGGCTGGAGCCCGCCATCGACTGCGAGGTGAAGGCGAAGATGCCCAGCACGATGAAGCCGAAGTGGGAGATCGAGGTGTAGGCGATGAGTCGGGTGATATCGGTCTGCCCGATCGCCAGTAACGCCCCGTAGATGATCCCGATCACCGCTATCACGATGATGATCGGCGCGTAGTACGCCGAGGCCGCTGGGAAGATCGGCAGGCAAAGCCGGATCATCCCGAAGGTGCCGACCTTGTCCATCACACCGATCATCAACACCGCGGTGCCAGGCTTCGCCTCGGCCGCCGCGTCGGGTAGCCAGGTGTGGAATGGGAACAGCGGCGCCTTCACCGCGAAGGCGAAGAAGAAGCCGAGGAACAGCATCTTCTGAGTGCCCGAGTCCATGTTCAGGTTCGTCAGCGCGGTGAAGTCGAAGGTGCCCTCGCCGAGCTCCCGGGCTGAAGTCACGTAGAGCCCGATCAGGGCGGCCAACATGAACAGCCCGCCGAGCAGGCTGTAGAGCAGGAACTTCATCGCCGCATACGACCGCTGCGGTCCGCCGTAGCGCCCGATCAGGTAGAACATCGGGATCAGCATGACTTCGAAGAACACG
>JAUPKM010000293.1 GCA_030837445.1 Actinomycetota bacterium | reverse complement strand
CCCCTACACCATGCTCGCCACGCACGCAGTCTTCGAAACCGTGTTCTGGCACCGCGCCACCGGCAACGGCACCGCCTGGCTGGACGACCTCATCCGCCTGTGACCCCGCCCGGACCGCGCGGAAATCCCAGAGAGCCCAAGCCGCCATGGCCCGGCCTGACCACCCGCATCGTGCTCCACGTCGACAAGCGGCAGGGGCTCATCCCCCCGGTCGCCGGCTTCGGCGCCAGAGCCCTCAGCCCGGAGGCACCGATGAATGGCAGTCCGTCTTCTGGGCATGAGAACGCGGATGCACTCTGACCTGGGACGATGTGTCTTGCTGAGAGCGAGGCGGCAAGAGGGGGCTTCGGCTCGCGGCGGCCGGGAGGCGCCTTGCTCTCAGCAACTCCGGGGTACCAGGTTGCGCGAACGCAGCTCTTCGAGACCCGCATGACCTGAATGGTGTGACATGACTCACAGGGGGGGGCTGGGAGGTCTGTCCCTAACATGGTTAACTGCTCCGTGTTGTTCCTGATGTCTGTGTCAGGCGATGGAGAACCATTGTTGATGGGTCCGCGTCGGGAGGGTGGTTTCATGACCAGGAAAAGTGTGCGTACCTCGATGAGGATAGGTTTTCTTGCGGCATTGACAGTGGGGGCATCGCTCTGCGCTGTTGAGGGTACGGCTTGGGCCTACTCGAAATGCGAGAGGTATGCAAGCGCCCCGAATTTTTCCGGGTCGACTATTACCGGTGTGGCAAAGGTGCAATGCAGTGCGACCGTTCCCGCTGCGACGCTGCACGGGCGGATCAAAGAAGATCGTGGGTACCAACCGGATGTCGTTCACGACACGGAATCTGTCCGGTTCACCGGGAGCAAGAGCATCACGGTCCGAACCTCTGGTTGCCAGGACGATGATCACATCTACACGGAAGCCCAGATCAATGGGGAGACCCCGGCTCAGAGTTCCCGGCGGGAGATGCAGTGTTGATGACAGTTGTGGCTCCTGAGGAGCGCCGGTGAACCTGCTGGTGGCCAGGGGGCTGGAGACTCGGATCCGACGCCGCGCGATCGTGCGCGGCGTCGGTCTGAGGTGGGGGGCCGGGGTGCGCGGGCTCCTGGGGAAGAACGGGGCAGGGAAAACGACCCTGATCCGGACCCTGGCCACGGCGCTGTCCCCGAGCGCCGGCACCTTGGAGATCCTGGGGACGGACGTTGCTTCGCGCCGTGATCTGCCGGGTCTGCGCCGCAGGATCGGTTACGCCCCGCAGCACACCCCGATCCTGCGGCACCTGACCGTCCGGGACCAGGTGGCCTACGCGGGATGGCTCAAAGGTGTGTCGGCCGACAGCCTGTCCGAACGGGTCGAGGTGGTTCTGGAGCAAGTGGATCTGGCCGATCGGGCCGGTTCCCGCACCCGGTCGTTGTCCGGGGGAATGCAGCGCCGGCTGGCCGTGGCCATGGCGCTGGTCGCCGATCCCCCCGTGCTGTTCCTGGACGAGCCGACAGCAGGACTCGACCCCACGCAACGGATCATGTTCCGGCGTCTGGTGGGTCGGTTGGGATCCGAACGGTTGGTCGTGCTGAGTACGCATTTGATCGAGGACGTAGTGGCGGCCTGCCAGGAGGTGACCGTCCTCCACGCCGGGCAGGTGGTCTTCGAGGGGAGCCCGCAGGACCTGGCAGGAGCTGGCCGAACCGCAACGGGCCGAACGCAAGCACCAGACACTGAGCGGTCGCCGGTCGAGGTCGGGTTCGCCACTGTGATCGGGGAGAACCTGAACCATGAATAAGCGGGTGCCGCGTTTCTTCGTCGGCCCGGTCCTGGGGCCGCTGCTCGTGGTGGGCTTGTCCGCTTTCCTGTGCCATGCGCTCACCTCCTGGCTGAGACGTCTTTACGGACAGCCGCAGGACCTGGTGGAGCTGACCGGACACCAGCTCCGGCAACTCCTTCTGGTGGCGATCGTCGGGGCCGGGACCTCCGCCCTCCTGACAGCCAGACATCACGCTCGGGGGGCGGGGGACCTGTGGCGGACCGCTGGGGTGTCGCAGCTGCGTCTGGCGATGATCCAAACAACTGTCTGCGCCGCCCTCTTCTTCGTGATCTGGGGTGTGTTCCTTGTGGTGACCGGGGTGCACGAGGGCACGGGAGGCGGTGCGGCAAGAGCCCTGCCGGTCCTGATCGGTTCCTTCGCCGTGGTGGCCGCGCCGTGTGCCCTGGGAGCGTTCATCGGAACCTGTGTGCCTGGGCGGCTCGCCGTCCCGACGGCCGTGGTCACGCTCTACGTTTCGACGCTCGTGGTGGCCGGAGCGGGGGAGGACACCTGGTGGGGGTGGTTGGCACCGGCAACCGATGTCTCCCTGGACGGTACGATCCGCGTGCTGTGGATCGTGGGCCGGACCCTGTGGTTCAGCGGATGTTTCCTGGGGATGGTCGTCCTCACCGCGTGGTTCTGTGCCCGTTCCCTGTCCGCGGCCGGGCGGCTGTGCCCGGTCCTGGCCGGTGCCCTGCTGGTGGCGGGCGCGGGATGCCTGGCGGCCAACGGCCCGGATCCTGACGGCAGACGCTCCCCGGCGTTGCAGGAGGAGATGTCCGATCCCACCGGCGGTGCGCCGAATTCTTCCGGCGGAGCGGTGGACGAGTACCCAGGGGATGGTGTGGAAGACGGAACGGAACTGTGGCCACCCGAACTTCGTTCGATTCCTTCCGGGAGCCCAGAGCCATGACGGCAACGATCCCGCCCGGCCCCGTGGGATCCGGGCGTTCCAGGGACCGCTGTCCCCACTCCGCCGAGTCTGGAACCGTGGGGCCTGAGCATGCTGTGCCTGAACAGGGGCTCAGGACGACCCAGAGCACCCGGGGGATGCTGCTGCGGGTCACCCGGCTGCGGGAAGCCGCAGGTGTCACGGCGGTGTTCGCGGTCGGGGGTGCCGTTTGGGCTGGTTCCACCCCTGCCGAATGGGTGTACGAAGCGGTGCCGTCCCTGGGCCGGGGGGCCCTTGTCACCTACCTGGCAGCCGTCCTCCTGGCAGCCCTGCTCGGCCTGCCCAGCCTGGAAGCCTTGGAGATCACGGCGTCACGACGGTTGTGGCCCCTGCGGCTGGCACTGGTGTTCGCAGCCCTGGCGGGAACGGCCGTCGTGTGCGGGGCCGTGTGCGCTGCTGTCGGCTCGGCCTGGCACCTGTACCCGCTGATGCTCGGCGGCACGCTGCTGGTCTGCGCGACCTTCACGGCCTCCACCGTCCTGCCGTCGCACCTGGTGGCGCTGCCCGCTCTGGCCTACACCGTGACCTGCTGCTTCACCAGTGCCGGCCAGGCGAGCTGGGACGTGCTCATGACCACCCCGACCCTGCTGCACACCATCCTGATCCTGATCGCGGGTCTGCTCGGCGTTCTCGTGTTCTGTACCCGCGGCGCACGCCCGGCCCCTGGCACCGACGACTGGTGACCTCAGTCAGGAGGAAACATTCGGGACGGTTCGGGCATTGGTGTGCAGGGCTGCGTGGATCCAGGGGTAGGGGTCGTCGATCGTGGGGCGGTTGCTCACGACATCGGCCCGAAGGGTTCGTAGGAGCGGGCCTGCGACGTAGTGGCGACCCTTGGTCTGGCCCACGGCGGTGAGTAAACCGAGGTCTGCCAGACGTGCCAGATCTCGGGTGGCCGTCCGTTCCTCGACCTCTGCTCGTTTGACGTAGGACGCGCGGCGGATCCGGAAGCCCACGGTGGCGTCGTACAGTTCAGTGGCGATACGTTCGGGCAAGCCGTGGTCCCGCATGAGGTCGTCCAAGGCTTGCCAGGTGCTCTGGGCCTCCACGAGCCGACGGTCGAGGGTCTGCGCCTGGATGTGGTGGGCCCGTAAATTGAACGCCACCCACAGGGAAGCGTCGTTTTCCGGCTGCCAGGATCCCTGGCCAATTATTTTTAGGACACGGTAGTAATCGTCGGTATTGCGTCCCAGCCATTCTTCGATACTGGAGAAGGCAGGTTCGGTGATCCCGCCCCGGGACAGGACGAGGGTCTGCAGGGCTCGGGCCATACGGCCGTTACCATCCCGAAAAGCGTGGATCATAACCAGATTGAGGTGTGCCATGGCGCCCCGGATCAGGGGGTCGATCTTACTGTCCCTGTTCAGATCGGCCATGAATTCCTCCATCAGCCCTGGAACCGCCTCGGCACCGGGACCTTCGTACACAGTGGTCCCTGTGGATCCGTCGTGCACGTAGATGGGGCCGTTGCGGTACTGTCCGGGGCTCTTGTCCAAGGCGTGGCTCAGCATCATGTAGTGCAAGCTGCGAATGGTCGAGGAGTCCAGGGCGAAATGTGGACCCGAAGCCATGGCCAGCACATAGCCGAGAGCTTGACGGTAGCCACGGATCTCGGCGAACGTCGTGCGATCGGCGCTCAGGGGGTCTTCGTCGTCCAGGGCTGCTGCAGCGTCATCGATCTCAACGTGGTACCCCTCGATACTGTTCGACCCCCGGATCGCGCGGGCGAGCATGTTCCTACGGAGGCTGCCTTCCCAACGGCGTGGCGTACGCAGGTGATAGGCCAGCTTGGCACGCAGGCCATGGATGTCCTCCAGGACGGCCGCGTCTTGTTCGCTCATCGGAGGCGTCGAATAGATCATGACTGCAACCTCGTGTCTCATATCTTAGGACAAGTCAGTTCGAGTAAGAGTAGCGCTGCGGGCGGTGATGTCGCAATTCTTGAGACATCGGGACATGGGTGTGTCTGGGTTTGGGCAATTGAGGGTTGCATGATGACCTAAATGTCTGAATTTTCACCTGGGATGGCTAGTTCTTTGGGGTACCGAGGGGGCTAGGATCGCGTCCTGATGTCGCTATTCTTGAGACATTGGGACACTGGTGGGGGCTCCCCTTGGTGGGGGGAGCAGAGTCACAGGTCGAGGAGAGGATGGCTGCTGGTGGGCGGCACCACTCGATCTCGGTGTGGCAGTTGGGGCAGGCCAGCAGGATGTTCGAGGCCAGATCGCGTTCGGTTGCCGGTTGGGAATCCTGACACGTGAATTTCGCGTCTCTGTGGCGTACTGTGGACTCATGGGAGAAGTTCTGGCCTGGCCGGTGGTTCGGCGAGAGGAGATCGTCCGTGCTGCTGCGCCCGGCGGGGCCTCTGACCGGGAGCCGCCGTTCCGTGCGCTGCGCGTCAAGGGTTGGGCGACCTCAGGGGTGCGAGTACCGCGTCGGCGTGACGGGCGGCTGGCCGGACAACTCGTCATGTACTGCTCCTTGAACGTGGACGCGGCGCGTTTCGCCCGTCTGGGTGACGCGCTCGCAGCGGCCCGGGCTGCGCGGGGGGCTGAGCGGCTTGAAGCCGGACCTGGGTTCGCCCAGCTCAAAGACCTGCTGCGGGGGTTGGGTGAGGAGCAGCAGGCCGCCGTGCTCGACGGCGAGGTGCCGCAGGGCGAGCAGGGCGCCCAGCTCAGGATCTTGCTGGAGTCGTTGGCGCAAGAGGTCGCCCGGATCACGGCCGACCTGCCGTACCCCCACGACCGCTTCGCAGGCGAGGTCAGCGAGCGTCGTGGTGACAGCGTCGTGGTGTCCGCGACGGACGGTACCCGGATGGCCGTACCGCTCTGGCTCGTCCAAGCGGTACATCGTGATCAAGTGGGGGACCGCCTCATCGTCATCAGCGTGAGGCTCGATGATCGGCAGGCCCTGGTGCAGGTGCTGCCCGGTATCGCCGTCCCTCCCCAGCGTGCGGTCGCTGAGCCTACGGAGACGTTCACCCCGTTCGGCAGGGGCAGGAGGGCGCTGGAGGTGTCCCGAGAGGACACGGCCCTTCTCCGGGGGATACCGCAGCCGCTGCGCGTGCTGGTCCCGGTCACCGTCGAAGGGTGACCCCGCTCTGGTGCGTTCGGGCGGCCACGTCCGAGGATGCGGTGGCGCTGACAACTTTCACCTGCGTCCGGCCCGGTTCCTCGGCGGGGGCAGCGCAGTGGGAACAAGAGGTCGAAAAGTTCATCCGGGCCCAACTGGCGTTGTGGGCTTTTGATCCCTACGCGCAGGACGGCGACCCGCGGCTGTTGCTGATGTTGACGTCCGCGTCCGGTGAACTCGTCGGCGTGGCGGCGCACGAGCGGGTCGTGCTGCACGACCCCGCCTCGGGCGAGACGATCGCCGCCTCCAAGATCGAAGTGGTGGCGGTGACGTCGGGCTGGCAAGGGCGTCGGTTCCCCGGAGAAGGCACGGAGCCGGGCCCCCGCGCGAGTGATGTCCTGATGTCCGCCGTCATGACCGATATCGCTGGACGAGTACCGCCGCGCGACGCCCGCGTGATGGCCGTCGTCCACCAGGACAACGAGCGCAGCCTCGTCCTGTGCCGGAGACACGGCCTCATCGACGAACTGACCCGCCCACACCCGGCCTACCGTCGGCTCGTCACCGCCTCGAATTCCTCAGGTACCTCCGCCTGACTGCAAGGTCCACGCTCTCGGCCACACCGGTGGTCATGGCCGGGGTTCACTCGGCCGGCCGCTCTTACCTGTGAGCACACTTCGCTGGCCTTCCCTGGATCCCAGCGAAGGTGCGGCGTGAGGTGGATCACATGGTGAGTTCTCGTCCTCATCGCCCTGGTCAATCGTCTTGGTGGTGGCGCTCGTCGCCTGACGTGCTGGCTGCGCGCCGACCGCCGATTGTCGATGACACCGATGTGCCTTGACGCCCCACGTCGGTACCGGATCACCGGCTGGAGTGTGTGCCGCGCTCGGGGTGGGTGTGGTGTCAGGTCTCCATCGACCTGGGTCTGTCTCACCCGATCCGGGGCCTGCGGCTGGTTGTCTCAGTCGATTCGCGACACACCATGTTTTGTCTCATTCGTCCCAAGGCAGGGCGCGTACCGTTCTGATCATGGCAGCGGTGGCTACGGCTGTGGTCGGCGACCACGGCGGCGCAGCGGTCCTCAGTCTCTGGGGCGACGTGACGGTCGCTCAACACCTGTCCCACGGCAGGTATGGGGAGTCGCCAGAGGCGTCTGGGGAGCCGCTGGCCCACTGAACCGATCGTCTGGCGACGGTTCTGAAGGAGGAACAGTGACTGGATTGAGGTGGAAGCGAGCGCTGTATGCCGGAACGGCGGTCTCATTTGTGCTGGCGACCCTGTCTCTGATCACTGCGGACGACGGTGAAGAGGTGGCGGCGTTCACCATGTCGTTGGCGGCAGGCCTCCTGATGAGCTGGGGCGTGGCGCTGGTCGCCCGGTGGCTGCAACGACGCGCTGAACGGTGACCGGTCGAGACCGTCGCGATGCGCACCCCAGCGGCCGCATCGCATCGTTGGGGAGGACCCGACGGATTCGCTCGTAGTCTTCGACCGTGATGATCCGCCTGCTTTCCCGCAGCGGTGCCGTCCCTGTCCGAGGTGGTACGGGTGCTCCTGTGACCGGTAGCGGCGCGACGATCGTGAGGGAAACGGCGTTCGCGTCTCGTTCGTAGAGCGAAATGGTGATTCGACCGCTTCCGGCAGGGGCTGCTCAGTCCGCAACAGCGGCAGAGCCGGTGGGTGGGGACGATACCGGCGACCGGTACGGAGCTCACACGAGAGGAACGGCTCCTGGGCCGGGAGTTGCCCCCGAGCTTGCGCGCGTTTCTATCGACCACGAAGTCGTAGCGGCGATCGGTGTCCGCATGATCTTGCGCCCCGCGCGGAGGGTGCTAGTCGCAGAAAGTGCTCAGTCAACTACTCTCGGCTTCGGCCTTCTTCTTCTGCTGGCCTGCAAACCTGAACAGAAAGGACACTGGCATGATCTTTGGAGAGATTGAGACGGGTCTCGTGGTGCGGCTCAACGTGGCCGATGTCGAGGTCAGTGCGACGTGGTACGAATCGAAGCTGGGGATGGCCCCCGACCATCGTTTCGATGCTCCTCATTGGAGGCAGTTCAACCTGAACGGTGTCGTCGGTGCCGCGGTGGGTCTGAGCCAGGATCAACCGGTCGGCAACGGCGGCAGCGTTGTGACGTTCGTGGTCTCGAGCATCGAGCGAGCTCGGGACGAATTGATGAAGGAGGGGATCACGGTCGGACCGATCGAGAACCCGGGGCACGGAGTGCAGTTGGCCCTTTTCCAGGACCTCGACGGCAACAACCTCGCCCTGCGGCAGAACCCTGGCAGTCACCCCTCGCCTCGCCAGATCGGTGACATCAGCTGATCACAGACGAAGCGTCCTGCCGGTAGGAGGGCCCGCCGACAGGTGTCTTCGACAGGTGAGCGGCGGCCGGGGGGTGCCCGGCAAAGCGGCAGGAGCCAGGCGTCCTGGTCCGGGCGTCGACCGACGACTGTCAACGCGGCCCGGCGCCTCCCGGTCCTCACCCACCGAAGACACAGCGATCTCAGGGGGTCCGAGAGGCCGGTCGCGGTTCGCCGAGTTCGGTTCGTAGATTGTGCTCGCTCGTTCCGTACCAGGCCGCGAGCTCTGTGATGCCGAGGACGCCGTCCTGGTAGGCGGCGACGGCACGCTTCATGAGCGTCTGCGGTGCGCGAGGTCTCCTGGACCCCTCGGCGATGCTGTTGTACTGGTTGAGCCACCCGAACTGCACTGCCAGGTGCTTGGAGGGGAATCGTCTCCAGTCGCGGCAGGTTTCCTCGGTGATGAGGTGGGTGTCTCTCAGCTGGAGGGCTGCGATGGCGGGGGAGACCTCGTACTCCTGAACCAGGTCCGACAGATCGGCCGGCGACGCCTTCTCGGTCTCTGCCAGGCGGGTGCGGACGGCGTCCAGGGGCAGCAGGAGGTGACGGGCGAAGGCGTCCGCGCAGATCTCTGCCGGGCTGCGTTCTCCCGGGCAGGTTGGTTCGGTGATCTCGAGGTCTCCGCGGAGCAGGTGGCCCAGTTCGTGGGCCACGGAGGAGCGTTGCCGCATCGGGTGGGGGGTGGTGGCCACGACGATGACACGGCGTCCGGTCTGCGGGTCGAGCATCGTCAGACCGTGTTCCTCCTCAGCCGCGTCAATGCTGAAGGCGTCGATCCCGATGGTGGTGTGGACCATCTCGAAGACGTCCTTGATCGGTGAGATGCCGAGATCGTGGTCCTGCCGGAACGTCTTCGCGAGTCGGATGGCCTGCTGTTCGTTGGAGTTCATCGGCTAGGTGATCCCCTGGGAGGTCAGGTAGGTGTCCAGCTCCAGGTAGGCGTAGAGCTTCTCCCGCATCGTCGCCATTGCCGAGGAAGAGCCGTCGGTCCGTGCCGCGTAGCGGGCACGTCCCCGCATCGCGGGCAGCCCGGTCAGAGCGGCCGCCCGGAGGCCGAAGAGATCCGCCAGGATCACCAGTTCGTCTCCGGTCAGAGGGCGCTCACCGGACTCGATGCGCGAGTAGGTGGGTTGGGAGACCTCCAGCGCGGCAGCGGCGTCTGTCTGCGAGACAGTCTTGGCTTCGCGCAGTTCGCGGATCCGACGGCCGAGCATCACATGGTCAATGATCATGGTGAATGAACCTCCTCTCCCTATTCATGATGGGTGATCGTAGCGTATCTGGCAAGGGGTCGGCTGTGTCGACCGGCGCCCTGTCGCGCACCTCGGCCGTCTCGTGAAGCGCGCTGAGCTGAGCATGGCGACCGTGCCACGAATGTGCTGTTTACGGCACATGTCCCCTGCGTTGGTGCCTGGCGACGGGGGTGGACGACAGAGGCGGACGACGGCGTCGTCGGGCGGGAGGCCACGGCCCGCGCAGCCGGTGAACGTTCGTGGACAACGCGCTGGATCTTCGGTGGTCTCGTCCGGGGTGGGAGGGCGAGGGGGGACACGCCGGGGAGACCCCTTCCGGGCCCTCCCCACGGACTGAGAGGAAGATCACAAGAAGTGGACATGGGGCAAATGTGCCCATAGTGTGGACCGGGACGAAGCATGAAAAGTCGCAGAAAGCTGTGCTATTTGCCTTCTGTCGGGGAGGGGCTCGCGGCGATGTCCGGAACTCGGCTCCCGGCAGTACCGGTTACGGGCCCCACACAGTCCTGATGGTTGAGGAAGAGAAACGTGCACCTGAGACCGGATAGAAGCATCAAGTCCCTCGCACCGGGTGTGGCATTGATTGCCGGGAATTCTGTCCCCGCGATTCCTGCGCCTGTGGTCTGCGATACCCGTCTGTCTTTTCTCCCCCTCGGGGACATGACCGGGAAAGTCTGACGGAGCTGATCCTGAGTATTGCGTCCGCATGGTGGTCCCGCGTGCGCTGAAAGACCCACCGCAATGATGCGAGTGGTGTGATGACATCTAATCGAGTACCGGTCCCCTCTATGGGGACGTACTCCCTCAGCACCGGAGCCGGCAATTCCCCACAACAGCATTCCTTTGCCCCAGAATTCCTTTGCCCCGGAACCCGCAACCGGCCTGCTCAGAAAACAGGCCTGTTCAGAAAACCGGCCGGCCATGAGTGGCTCCCCGCCGCCTCGGCCGCTCCCGCCCGGATCGTCCCGCCGGCTTCCCGTTGCCGTGGCCCTGCCGTTCGCCGTGGTCGCCGGTTTGAATCTGTGGGGTCACAGCGGCGGTCTGGGATGGAGATGTCGCTACGATCTGTCGATCTACCTGAACTCCGCGCTGCAGTTTTTCGCCCGGGGCACTCCGTACGAGTTCGCCACCGATCGGGGACTCGGGTTCACCTATCCTCCGGTCGCGTTGAGCATCTTCCTGCCCCTGGCTCAGGTGCCCCTCGCCGTCGTGTGGAGCGGGTGGGTCGTGGCCATCGCCTGTCTGGGCGCCGTGGTCACTCAGGGGCTGATCCGTCGTTCCGGTGCGGCGGTGGGTCCGGTGGCCTCTTGCCTGGTGGGGACGTTGGTTGCCTTCACCGATCCGATCAGCGATTCGATGTGGTTGGGACAGCTGAGTCCTTTCGTCGGGGCAGCGGCCTTCGTGGCTCTTTCCGGCTCGGAAGCGGTCTGCGGAGCCTGGGCGGGTCTGGGGGCCGCCCTCAAAATCACGCCGCTGGCCTGTGCCCTGGGTTTTGCCCTTCAACCCGATCGTCGGCGCCGGGTCGTCTGGGCCCTCGGCGTGACCGCGGCCCTCACCCTCGGTGGTTTTGCCCTTGCTCCGAAAGCCTCGTTCTACTACTGGACGCAAGGGCTGTTCGATACCGGCAGGGTGGGAAGAATCGGCTCCGCTTCCAACACCTCGCTGCCCGGGTTGTTGGCTCACGCCGGCCTGCCGGACGGGGCCGCCGTGATCGTCGGCGTCGCCGTGATGACTCTTGGCGGGATGCTGTGGTACCTCTTCGTCCACCGCCGCCGCGAGGTGGCTTTTCTCGATCTCGCCGTGGTGGTGGGCTCGGCGGTCGTCCTCGTCACGCCGGTCTCGTGGGGTCACCACGGCCTGGCCGTGAGCTTGGGATGGGCGTTGCTCGCCGTCCGGCGACGCTGGCCGATGGCGATCGCGGGCGCGGTCAGCTGGTCCTTGCCGCTGTTCGTCTGGGCGACCGAGGTGCCTGCAGAAGGGAAACTGCTCCTGCAATCGATCAGGCCGCTCAGCGTGTTCCTGCTGGTGATCGCCCTGGCGGCCACCTGCCCGCGTCGGTCCTCCACCAGGGACGACCACACGGACCACCGCAACCCGGCCCTTGTCCCGGTGGCAACCGTGGCCGGCGTCGTGGACGGCGCCGACCATCGGCAAGCCGTCCGTGCAACGGAGGCCGGGGCAACTGCAGATGCTCAGCCGACGGCGCATCCCGGCGGCGAAAGGTGACGACCGGGGACCTTCCGCCGGGTCCGCCGGGACTCTCGCCGAGCGCAGGCCGATCACCGGCCTGTTCGGTCGCCTCCCCGCAGCGCGACGTGCACGGGTAACAGGGTCTCAGGGCCACTGCCTGCGACCGGCACGCGAGGCGTCACGCCCCGGGAACGGGAACGGGCACGGGGGAGGGGTGTCCGAGCAGGTATTCCCACATCCGTTCGGCCGCGGTCCCCGGTCCGTCCTGGGTACGGATGGAGGCTGCCAGCTCCTGGGCGTGGCGGCGGTAGGCCGGATCGGCCAGGACGGTGCGGATCGCGCGGCGTACGACCGGGGCCCGCCACCGGTGCTGCTGGACGCGCAGTCCGGCACCGGCTTGCCTCACGTGTTCGAGGTTGACCTGCTGCTCCAGTACCGTGCCGATTCCGATCATCGGGGTGCCTGCGGCCATGGTGGTCTGCACGGTGCCTTGCCCGCCGTGGCCGACCACCACGTCCGCCAGCCGTGTGACCGCCAGCGCGGGCACGAACCGGTCGGTCACCAGCACATGCGGTCCACCGCCTGCGGCTGCGTGAACCTCGTCCGTTCCGCAGACCGCCGGGGGCACCAGAATCACGACGTTCCACCGGTCACGGTCGGTCGGGGCGACCGCGCGGGCGGCTTCCAGCAGGGCCTGCCGGCTGCCGGAACTCCCCATGGCCACCAGCACCGCCGGGCGCCCGTCGCGGTGCAGCGCGGCCGCGATCTGCGGGTCCGGCTCGGCCTCCTGATCGCCGTCCTCCCGCAGGGTCTCGCAGCCGGGGAACACCGGGCCCGTGACCACGACGTTCTCGGGCAACGGGTAGCCCGTGTGGAACGCCGGCAGGTCGTTGATGACGGTCAGGGCCGCGCGGTTGGCCTCCCACAACGGCAGCGGCCCGCTGGTCGGCCAGCCACAGGTCGCCGCAGCGGCCCCGAGCCGGCGTTGGTGGAAGAACGGCGCCCTGGTCATCAGCGTGGAACCCGCTTTGGCCAGGCGATGGCGTACCGGGCGGGGCAGCCTTGCGGCCGGGCCGGCCTCGTCGGGCAGGTCCGGGAACATGCCACCGGCAATGCAGGACCGCACCAACGGCAGGGGTAAGAACGCGATGTTCGGAAGGCCGAGCAGCCGCGCGGCGATCCCTGCGAACGGCCAGAAGCCGTGCAGCACCGCGTCCGGGCCCAAGGCGCGCAGCGCGGCCAGCTGTCCCTCGATCAGATCCCGAGCGATTTGTTCGGAACCGACCAGCTCGGGAAGGTCACGCTGCAGGTCCTGCATCGCGTTCTCGCCCCGGAACTGCGGCCGGCACGGCACCATGGCGAATCCGGCCTCGGCGGCCGCGGCGTCGAACCGTCCTCCCTGGGACAGGAAGCTCACCGTCAACCGCACGCCGACCGGACACGTGCCGCGCAGCGCCCGCGCCAGGGACAACGCCCGGGTCGCCTCGCCGGCGTTGGACATCACCGCACTGACCGCCACGTGCACGGACCGAGTCCGCTCGATTGCACCTTCACCCCGGTCGATCATTTCCTGCATGGCGTTCCTCCCGGGCCTCTTCTCGGAAAGATCCCAGTCTCCTCCCCGGGAGTTCCCGGGAGCCCTGCCGCCACCGACAACGGCCTGGCGTGCAGATCGCCCGGCAACTGATCCCCACGGTGGGCGGGCCGGAGCCAGACCGGACGACCGGTGACACGCCGGCTACCGGAGCGGACAGACGTCCTCGTGGACGGCGGGCGTGCGGGGGCGGATGGCGCGACCGGCCTCCAGCATGGCCTGAAGAACATCCCAGGCCTCTGGACAACCCACCTCTGCGTTTTCGAAGCACTCTCGGAGGACGTCGACCGTGTCGATCACCCGGACTCCGGGGAAGCGCCGCCGAGCGAACCCCAGGGCTCCCATGTCGTCGGTGACGAAAACGCCGCCGTATTTTCCCGCCCAGTACATCGACTCGGCTTCCCCGAGGTGATGTTCGGGAGGTCGGCGACCGTCGTTGAGACCGATGTGGATGATCGCCAGCTCCTTGCGGTCCCTCAGATGTGTCGGAGGAGTGAGCGGATCGCCGAGCCAGTCTGCGTCCAGGACGGCCTGCATGTAGGTGACCCCTACTCGTACTGCCTCGATGGCCTCGGCCTGGACTGCCTCGACCCAGTGTGGCGTGCGGTATCCGTAGCGGGTTTCGAGGAGGTCGAGCCGCCCGACCGCGGCGAAGTTGGACAGGGAGACGTTGTCGAACAGGACCGGTTCTGCCATGGGGGTTCAGCAATCCACCGCGCTGACGGCGTCGAGTTCTTCGGTGGCTTCGTACTCGTCGATGCGGGTCAGACCCGCGTAGGGTCGGATGCTGAGGACGCCCTGAAGGTAGCCCTGGGCGCAGCGTTGGGTCAGCAATCTGGGCGCGCGATGAGCGCCTGACGGTCCACGGTTCTCGCGCTGGACGAGATCGCACAGGCGTTTGTCCGTGCAGGCTGTGGCCCAGCCGGAAACGGAACGTTTCAGTAATTCGTTACGGCCGGCAGCGTTGGTCACTCCAGCGTTGTGGAGGCGGTACACCAGTGCCTTCCAGTTCATTCCGTAGTCCAGCCAGGCCCGGATCAGGTTGTCCGGCGTGATCGCATCCTGGTCGGGGAATCGTGCGCGCACATTGTCGTCGGGTGCCAGAAGCTGGGCCGCGAAAGCGTTGGCGAACCGCTCATGAGGATCAGTGTTGACGAAGCCTTTCGTCACGCAGAGCGGGGAATGCGCCTGCCCCAGGACATGGCCGAGTTCATGGCTCAACGTGAAGCGGGAGATCCGCCGGTCCTGACAGCTGTTGAGCACGATGATCCGAATATTACCGAGGTGGGCGCTCATGCCCAGAGGGCCGTGAGCGAATGGTACGCACAGGACATCGACGCCGAGCACGTCCTCGATGTCGTCGAGGACCCCGGGCTCTTCGTTGAGATACCGCCGGCTCAGCTGCCCCAGGGTCCACGAGGCGAGCGCGGTGGAGTCCTGCTGCCAGCGGCGGATCGAAACAGCCGGTGCGGCGGGCGCGGCAAGGGCCCGGACCCCGCCTTCGTCGAGAACGTGGCTGAGTTCCGCCAGGGCGCGGACGCGCTCGACCATCGGCTCGTCGTCGGCGTTGAGATCGGACGGCGAGCCGGTGCGGGCGGCCACTGCGAGCTCACCCAGCGGGCTGTCGTCGTCCAGCAGGGCCAGCACGCTGACGCCGAGGATCTTCGCGATGGTGTTGAGGCGTGACGTGTTGACGGATCGTCGCCCGGCCTCGATGTGCGTAATGGCGCTCGGGTCCACCCCGAGAGCCGTAGCCAGCTCTTGTTTCTGCAGGCCACGGCGCTCTCGGAACTCGCGGATACGAGCACCGAGCGTCTCCTGCTCGGCCGCCTCGTCCGGGGTGATAGGAGAACGCGCCATGTGGCCAACTGTACTCGTGCTTGCGTGCAACGCAAGTGTCGTGAGGGTGGAGCGACCGGCAAGGGGCGGCTCCGGTCAGGGACCGGCGGTCCGGGGGATCGCGCGTACGAGCCGGGGCCCGCCACCGGTGCTGCTGGACGCGCAGCCCGGCACCGGATTGCCTGAGAGCGACCGCCAAGAGGTGGCTTCGGCTCGCGGCGTCCGGGAGGCGCCCGGCAGCGTTGATCCTTGCGGGATCCGGTACCACCAGACTGACAGTCGTCGGCCGACGCCCGAACCAGGGCGCCGACCTCCTGCCGCCTTGCCGGAAACCCCCCGCCACGCCGCTCACCTGT
>JAUPKM010000292.1 GCA_030837445.1 Actinomycetota bacterium | reverse complement strand
GTCACCCGACGGTGTCTGCCGCGCATCGTCGATGCCGTCAACGCACTTTTCGACGGTGCGGCCGGGCACACCCGGATGCGGGCGTTCCGCACCGGAGTCGGATCGGACGCCGGTACGGTCACCGCCCTGCTGCCCCCCGCTCCAGGGAGCGACACCGCAGCGGACGGCTCCGTCAAACCGGCCCCGAAGGATTTCCGGATTGCGCAGGCGGACGCCCTCGCCGACCAGGTCGTCGACCTGTTGACGGCTGCCGACGAGCGGCGCTGGGTGGAGACGGCCACACCCGACCTGAACGGGCAGCATCGTCGGCCTCCCCGGCCCGCGGACCTGGCGATCCTGGTGCCGAGCCGAACCAGTGTTCCCGCTATCGAGGCTGCGCTGCTCGCCCGCGGTGTCACCCCGGCAGTGCGCACCAGCCGCGATTTGGCCGCGCATCCGGTGGCCGAGGGTATCTCCGCGGCCCTGCTGGCTCTCGCCAATGAGGAGGACACCCGGGCGTTACTGATCGCGCTGCGATCCCCGGTCTTCGGGTGCACCGACGCCGACCTCACCCGCCACGCCTTCCAGACCGACGCCCCCCTGTCGCTGCCCGTCCACGCCGCGCTGTCAGCGGACAGCGGTGACGAACGGTCGGGTGTTCCGGCGGTGGCCCGCTGCCTGGACGTGCTGGTGGCGGCGCGCACGGTGATGCGTTGCCACGGCCCGGCCGCGGCGTTGGATCTGATCGTGGACTGCCAGGCCGTTCTCGCCGTCCTCGCGGCCGCAGACGGTGCGCTGTGGCTGGCCGGCTGGACCCAGATCTGCCAGTTGCGGGAATCCGTCGACGACCGGCACCGGGCAACCCCGGAGCCGGATGGGCGATTCGCGGCCTGGCTCACAGAGGAATTGGCCGCTGCGGCGCGAACCAACGCCGCAGTGCTGGACGAACCCGAAGCCGCCGGTGTCACCGTCACCACCATCCATCAGGCCAAGGGCCTGCAGTGGCCGATCGTGCTCACCGCCGCCCTGACCAGAGATGACCCCGGCACCCAGTCCCTGTCCCTCGACGGCGACCGGGTCGAGGTCCACCTCACCAACGACTACTCCACCGCCGGCGACACGAGCCCGCCCCCCGCACCCGACGTTGAGGCGAGCCGATTGCTCTACGTGGCGCTGACGCGTGCCCGCGACCACCTGGTCATCTCCGGGCTGCGTGTCCCTGGCCGCGGGGGTTCTGTGCTCGCCGACCCGGAGAGGATCCGGTCAGCGCTCACCGCCCTTTCACGAGAATCGACGACCATCGTCGAGGTACCCGTGGCGAGCCAGCAGAGACCCAATCCGGACCCTGTTCAGCTGCCGTCCGAGTCCGAGGACCGCGCAGGTCCCGGCGACGTCGCCGCCCGAATGAACCAGTTGCGAGAATCCGCCAGTCAACTCCTGCGCCGCGAGAAACCGAGTGGTCAGCCCGAGGCCCACTCATACTCGATCACGGACCGCGATGGCTCTACCGGCACCGCCACCGACGTCCGCTCCGACAGGGGAGCAACTGACGGGGGCCCCGTAGGCGATTCAGCCGCCAACGTCGGCACCCTTGTTCACGCCGTGCTCGCGCAGGTGGAGTTGGCAACGTTCACCGACCGCGACCGGACCCTGGATGACGCCATCGGCGACGCCTGGGATCTCGCTCTCCAAGAGACTTCCCTCCAGGAGGCCGAGCTCGCGCAGGCCGCGGTCCCGGGCGCGGACGAGGACCGGGTGCGCCGCCTGCTCGCCTCGGCACGCATGTCCCAGGTTCTGTTGCGTGCCGCAGGGGCCGACATCGTGCGGCGCGAACTGTCCGTGAACGGTCACCGCTTCGACGGTCCCGACCTGGTCGTCTCCCAGGGCAGCATCGACCTGCTGTTCGGCGAACGGACTCCGCCCGGACACCTACAGGCAGAGGATGCCTGTGATCCCGACGCCGTCCGGTGGACGCTCGTGGACTACAAGACCGATTCCACGTCCGTGTCGGATGAGGAGTTCGCGGACCGCTACCGGTCGCAACTGGCCGCCTACCGTGCATTGCTCGACGATGCCGGAATCCACGTCGCCGAAACCTGGCTGATTCGCATCGGCACCGACGGCGTCTCCGACGTGCAGATCTAACCCAAGGTGGTTCTCAATGGAGGTGCCATGTCAACTCTGACCGGTGAGCAGATCCATCGCGCGGCGGGTGTACTGCTGGCGATGGCCTGCGGCGATGCCCTCGGCGCGGGGTACGAATTCGGTCCGCCGCTGTCGGCGGACACTGAGGCGGCGATGGTCGGTGGCGGCTCGTTCGGGTGGGAACCGGGGAGTGGACCGACGACACCGACATGGCGATAGTGATCGCCCGCGCGGTAGCCGACGGGGGTGACCTGCGAGCAACGGCAGTGGCCGACGCCGTGGCCGCTGGCTGGTGGGACTGGGCGCGTAAGGCTACCGACGTCGGCATGCAGACCAGCAGCGTCCTTCATGCTGCGGTGCGTGCGGGTGGTCCAGGTGCCGAACCGACGGCCGAGGCACTGCAGGTGGCGGCGGCCGAGCATCACCGGGTCCACGGACAGTCAGGTGGGAACGGATCGCTGATGCGCACTGCACCGGTCGCGTTGGCGTACCTCCGCGATGAGGACGGACTGGTGGAGGCCGCCTCGGCGGTCAGCGCCCTGACCCACTTCGACCATGAAGCTGGCGAAGCGTGTGTGCTGTGGTGTCTGGCGATCCGGCATGCTGTCCTCACCGGTGACCTGGACATGCGGGTCGGCCTGTCGCGTCTGCCCGCGGATCGTGCGGCCGTGTGGGCCCAGCGACTGCACGTCGCCGAGACTTCCGAGCCGCGGGATTTCGACCGCAACGGTTGGGTTGTGCAGGCGCTGCAGGCGGCCTGGTGTGCCATCACCACCACGCGAGGACGAGGTGATCGGGAAGCGGATCATCTCCGGTTGGCGTTGGAGGCTGCCGTGCGCGGTGGCCGCGACACTGACACGGTCGCGGCTATCGCTGGCGGACTGCTCGGCGGCGTCTATGGGGCATCGGCGGTACCGGGAACATGGCGGCGACGGGTCCACGGATGGCCGGGGCTACGGGGCAGGGACCTGGTCCGGCTCGGCGTCCTGATTGCCCGCGGTGGAAGGCCCGATCGGCAGGGTTGGCCGTCTGCACCGACGGTGGACTACTCGAGTTGGGACGGCACCGACGTGGTCGCTCGCCACCCCCACGACGAGGGGGTGTGGCTGTCGGGCGTCGACGTGATCACGGATCCGCCGGCGGAGGTCGACGCGGTCGTGTCGCTGTGCCGGCTCGGCGCAGGCGAGGTTCCGTCCATGGGTATCGAGGTCGGCAACCACGTCGAGGTATGGCTGGTGGATTCCGCCTCCGAGGCCAGCAACCCGCACCTCGACTTCGTGCTCGACGACACCGCCGACCTCATCGGGGAACTGCGCGCCGAAGGATTGACGGTGCTCGTGCATTGCGTAGCTGCCCGGTCCAGGACGCCGAGCGTTGCCGCGCTGCACTCGATGCGGGTCGCCGGAGTATCCGCCCGCGAAGCTATCGAGGCTGTGCGCACGGCGTTGCCCGAGGCGCGGCCGAATCGCGCCTTCCGCGCAGCGCTCAGCCGGGCCGAGGGCGGCGGACTCTAACGCCGGCGGATGGTCCCACCGGGGGTCGTCAGTCGCCTGTTGACGGCCGCGGGATCAGACGGCCCAGCACTGCTGCCCAGTCCGGGTAGTCAGTGCTGCCGAACGCGATCAGCTCGCCGGCAAAGCGGTCTGCACCGTTCTTTTCCCGGTCATCGATGAGGTAGTCCCCAACGTGAAGATGCTTGTTGTGCGACAGGATTAGGCGCTTGTGGGCCGGCGAGTCCACGCCGACACCGAGGTATCGATGAACCCAACTCAGCTTGTCCGACCACGCCGTCGGGTTCCGCCACGATGCCGTCGACAGAATGTAGGTGTCGTAGTGCCGGGACAGCGCATGGAATCCGTCGACGGCGCCCGGCATCGGGTCCATCAGGGAGAAGATCCCCGGTATCTCGTCCGCTCGCCCTTCGTATTCCCGCAGGTCGTTCCGGCTGGCCCGGTCCAAGCCGGACTCGAAGTCGACCAGCACGCCATCCATGTCGACGTAGACGATCTTCCGCGTCATGGTTTCCCCTCCGTTGTTCTGTGCCTTCACCGTAGCGGCCACCACCGACATCCAGTCCCGCAATCACGGCTCCCTCCGACGTGGTCCCGAGTGGACGTGGAGTCCGGCGTTCGGCAGCATCCCGAATCCTGCGTGGGGACGAGTCGGCACCGGCTTTGGGGGCCGGTGTATTAGCGGGTCGCGGCTCTAACGGGTCTCGGCTCTACCTGGTTTCGCCGCCGTCCAACGGACCCACGAAGAACGACCTCGACGCGTACGGCTCTGCTGCTGTTTCGAGCATGACGTTGACCACCCCCGACGGATCGGTTGCCTTGCAGGCGAAGACCGCGTCGACGGACTTGGATTCACCCGGCTTCAGAATGAGAAGGAGATTATCTATGGCTGACAGATTCTTGCTGATGGTCTTGCAGTCGCCCACGGGTACGACGCTGCTATGGCCCACAGGCTGGTAGTACACATCCCGGTCACCGTCGTTGCTGAAACTGACGGTCGTGGCGAACGCCAGGTTGTAGCCGAGGACCTGGAGATCATCGGGCATGTCCACAGTGACCGGCGGAGTCGCGGTCGCCTTGGTGTCGTGCTCATCGACCGTCGAACTTCCGAAGGGTAGGGCCGCGGATGCAGTTCTGCCCGGCCCGGTCGTAATGCGATCGTCGCCGTAGATCGACTTCAGGGAATTGTCGAGGGCGACGCTGTAGACAATGAGCCACGCCACGGCGACCAAAACCGACAAGATCGACAAGACCAGACCGACCACGGCCATCTTCCGGCCTGGAGACTTTTCGGGGCCGGTCTTGCGGATCGCGATGATGGCAAAGACGATCCCCACGGGAGCCAACACGGCCATCCCAAAGAAGCCAATGACGGGCACGAGCGACACGACCAGGGCCACTATCCCCACGATCAGTGCCGTCTTCGCCGCCCAGTGCCGCTTCGTTGGCGCCTCCGTGCCGGGTGGGCCTGGCGGCCCAGCGTCGAGCGGTGGCGGTGGCGGTGGCGGTGGCGGTGGGGTCGGTGGTGGCGTCGGTGGTGGCGCGTTGGTTGGCGTCGGTGGTTGTGGTGGCGGCGGGTTTTCGTCTGTCATCGTTCCTCCATACCTACTGGAACGGCCATTGTTGCGCCCGCAGCGATTCCTGGCCATCGCATCCGCGTTAATCAGCCAACCGCCCCAGGTGTTCGATGGTGCAGGGTTGGCGCCACACCCATGAGAGGACTACTATTCGGACTATGCAAACGTTGCCGGTGTCCGCTGTGAAAGCGAAGCTCAATGAGTACGCTCGCCAGGTCGCTCGGGAGCATGATCGAATCGCGTTGACGCGCAACGGTGTGGCGGACACGGTGCTCATCTCGGCCGCAGATCTGGACGCTCTCGAAGAGACCATTGCGGTGTTGTCTGACTCGGTGGCGATGGCTGCCCTGGCCGAAGCACGTGTCGAGCGTGAGAACGGCGTCCCCGCGACGACTTCTCAACAGATGGCTGAGTTGATGAAGTTCCGACAGGGCAGAGTGTGATGCCGTATGAAGTTCTTTTCCGCGCGCCGGCCCGCCGCGCATTGAGCGAGGAACTCCCTGAGTCCGTTGCGATTGCCGCATTCGAATTCTGTGTCGAAGCGTTGGCTTCAAACCCACGTCGGACCGGCGGACGATTGGACCCGCCGCTCGAAGACTACTTCAGTGCACGGCGGGGTACCTACCGCGTCATCTACTCAATTAGTGAGGACACCAGCCAGGTCCACGTTGAGTGGATCGGACACCGAAGTCACGTATACCGACCTCGGGGCTAGCGCGACGCAAGGCCGCTCAGGGGGCCGCGTTCAGTCGTCGGGTAGCTAACCAAAAGACCGCTGGGTTGGCGTCGGCGCGACGTCGTTCGGCGGCAGCCATTCTCCTGAAGGTTTCCGGCGGAGTCGCCGGGTGGGAGGCGATGATGCTGCGGACACCGCAGATGGGAACGCCGGCGAGAGCTGTCAGTTCCGCGGCGCTTACCGGTCGTCCTGTGCCTCGGCGCACATCGGCTGCACCGCCACTGAAGTCGTCGATGTCGAATCTGCGGATCAACGCGGCGTAGACGGCAGGGCCCGGCGTATCGAATCCGTCTGCTGGGTTGCACCTCCGCCAGTTGCATAGGACAAAGACGAGCGTCTCTGCCGGCGTTCGCGGGTTCTCCAACAGACTCCACATCATTCCCCACTCGAGATCCTTCTCCGCCCCCACCTGGGCGAGCACGCTCACGGGGGTGTTCAGGTTGGCTGTTGCCGCCATCCGCACCTCCAGGTTCGGATCGGCCGCGAGGCGCGTCAGAGTCTGCTCCGATGTCCCGGGGTTCGCTGCAACCTTCGCGCGGACCTCGGCCGCTGGGCTGGCCGCGATGAGGTGCAGAACATCGGGGAATGCTGCAGGGTCGGAGGCGGGATCGGCACTGAGGGTCAGGGCATCAGCGGCAGAGACTCGCTGGACGACCGCGGCCCGGACAGCCGCTGGGGTGGCGGGATTCTCTGCCAGGTGTCGGAGGATGTCGTCGGTGTCGCGGTTAGCGAGGGTGCGGAGAACCTTCGCGGGTGTGCTCGGGTTGGCGGCCAGGCGGCCCAGTACCCACCGGTCATCCTCCACCTCGGGATTCGCCTGCGTGGAGAGTCGCGCCAGTGCGGCCGGGGGAGTGCTCGCGTTACCAGCCGTGCCCGAGCGCACCCAGTCCTCGTGGTCGGAGGCCAGGGCTGTCAACATCCGAGCAGGCGTGGCGGGATTCTCCGCAGCCGTGCGCCGTGCCCACTGACTCGATGATGCACCGAACGCCTGCAGCAGAGCAGTGCGCACGTGGGCAGGGCAACCGTCGTAGTTGACCAGCGCTGAGCCGATCCACCAGTCGGGATTGTCGTCGTCGGTTGCGGCGGCGAGGGCGCGACCGATCAGGACTTGTCGGGTTGACGCAGGGGTGGCAGGGTTCGTCGCAACAGCCTCCAACACGTGGTACCAATCCTCCTCCCACTGCGGCGGGGTGGGCATCGACGCGAGCCAGGTGAGGACAGCTGGCGGGGCCGCCGGGCACTCCGCGAGTGTCCTTGCAATATCTATGTGGATGTCTGAGCCGTCCTCATCCGCCAACGAGCGGACGACTCGCGGCGGCACCTGCGAAGGGTCGATTCCCGGAAGCCAGGTGAAGAACGAATTGCCACCGTTGTCGTAGAACCAATCCTTGGCGCGGGCGGGCAGTAACTCCGCGACGAGGGAGGCCTCGCTGCGCCGGCGATGGGGGCGCGCGACCGGCTTCCGGGAGACCGAAGCCCGCTCGGATATGGGTGTTGGTCCGGGCGGGTCAAGTCCTGCGCTGTGAGTGTTTTCAGCTGGTGTCACGGGGGATGTCCTTTCCGAGGATCTGGTCGGTGGCGACCAGCAGGATGATCATCAGGACGCCAACGGCCAAGCCCGTTGCGATGTGCTGCCACAGCAGAGCGGCCACGCCAGCTCCGATCACCGCGGCGGTGATGTAGGTGAACCAGTCTGAATCGGCCAGTGTCGGCGCCTTCTCCTCGACCGGGTCAGCGAGGTCGGTCGTCGATTCAGAAGCAGCGCCGCCTGGGTAGGTGGAGATCGCCGTCGGGCTGGACCCGCCAGGAAGTGAGACGGCATCGAGCGCCGCCGACCAAGGCGCCGGAATCTCAGGCTCCGGTAAAGGCGGGATTGCCAGGCGCCGGGCGGCTGCAGTCAGGGCCGCGAAACGGTGCCCGGCATCGAAAACGGCGACATCGTTGGGAAGGTCGAGGAACCGGTGGGGGAGCACCACGACGGTGGGCCAGGGTCGTTGACGGACTGCTTCCCAGGGCACGCCGAAGGAGTATTCGGCAACCAGCACCGCCGGTCCCATGGTCGCGTCGAGTTGCGACGGCGTCACGACTGTTGCTGGCAGCTGCGGCGAGGACTGTGTCCAACTTTTGACCGCGTCGAGGTTCATGTCAGGACCCCCTGATGAGGAAGGAGCCGGCGAGGACGATCAGGTTCGCGATGATGAAGGCGGCGACGATGCGCATCGATTGCGGGGCGCCCGGCGTGAGGAATGTGCCCGCACCCCACACGATGAGGACCAGGCCGACGGCTACCACGATGAGTACCCAGACGATCGCTAGTCCCGCGACGATGACCATGCCTCCAGCATGCATCTGACCTCCGACAGTCACCGAGTCAAACTGTCGGGGGTTCGGTCCATGATGGAAGTGATCCACCAGTTCACGATCCAAGGGGGAAATCATGGTTCTCGGCTATCGGACGATCTTCGATGTTCACCAGCCAGGACACGATGTGCTCGAGCGTACGGTGCGGGAGTTCCGCTACTGGCTGTCCCACAAACCTCACCGACAATACGACGGCGATGCGTTGGAGTTCGATGCCCCGCTACGCCTTGGCGAGGATGCTCGAGCGCTACTCGTCAAGGAGGATTGTGCTGACGGATCGGCGTCGATCCGGGCGACTCTGTCGGAAACCAATGAGGCAGGAGCCTGGACAACTCGGTTGACCACACATGCGCCCCGGCACGGCCACCCGCAGATCTGGATCGACGTGGACGGTCCGGCATTGAACCGGGGCAGTGGTCGGCGGCAATGGGTGTCGACGCCCAATCTGGCCAAGAACTTGCTCAAGATCTATGAGGGCTTCGACAGCTTGGCCAGTCTCGGATTCCGACCTCAGCGGGTGTTCGCCGACGACGTCGACCAGCTGATCGACGTGATCTGCGACCCCGACCGCCGCGGGCTGCTCTATGTGGCTGGCGCCGTCGAGGATCGGCCGCTGGAGCAGTGGATCGACGTTGTCGCCGATCTGCTTCGGGACACAGTCGGCCTGGCGGGTGCTTACGTGATGGATCCGGCAGCGACGGCACTGCTCTCAGACCAGTTGGGGTCGAGCCACGCGGTTCCTGCCGGCACGATCAGGACGTTCCGCCGCGGTGCAGACCCGGCTTCGTTGCTGGATGCGCGACGTCACCGGATCCTTGGCGGGAGTCGCCTGGCCACCGACAATCCCAGGGCACTGCAGCGCACGCTAGGCGCGAGGGCGCGGGACATCACGATTGCCGAGCCACTTCCACGACCGTTGTTGCGGTTGAACACCCGGCTGGAGGAGCGGACGAACGCGGTCATGCTTGATCGCGCCGAGACGGACACCCGAACGCCGTCGGCAGCTGCGCAAGCGGAGTCTGTCGCGGTTGAAGCTGAAGCGCCGACTCCGGTAACCGAGGCTGCCAAGGAGACACCGATTCAGCCCTCGACTAGGCCCTCGACTCAACCCTCGACGGCGGCTGCTGAAGCGGCTGAGGCAATTGTGGCGGAGGCCACCGCCATCACACTTTTCGCCGCCGAAGTGCGCAATGCCACCGGGATCGAGCCCGATCACCAGGGACTCGTGGACGCAGTGCTGCGGTGGATGCGCGCCGGGATCGCCGCGGAGACGCGCGAGCAGGATCAGGCGGGGATCAAGGCACGCTTGACAGAAGTCACCGAGCGGCTCTCCGGCGCCGAGGCGGCCCTATCGGACGTGACGACGCGACTGGAAGACGAGCAACTCGCACACGCTGAAACCCAAGACGACCTGCACGAAGTCGACACTCTGCGCGACGTGCTCCGGGTCCGGTTGTTCGAACTCGACAGGCACGATCTCGTCTGGACCCCGCCGGTTTCGACGATCGGACCGGAGTCGTTCAGCGACGTGCTGGACCGGCTCGGTGAGTTGCCCCACCTGGTCTTCACCGGTGACGAGGCGATCACCCGGGCGCTTGAGGAGAACGACACGCTCGGTGTCTGGGCGCGCAAGTCCTGGGACGCCCTTGCTGCCGTCAACGACTACGCCCGGGCGAAAGCCGACGGCGTCTTCACCGGCAGCGTCGACTCCTACCTGAAGGACACCCCGCCGGGGTATGTCGGATACCCGCAGCGCCGCCATGGGCGAGATGAAAGCGAGCTTGTGAAGAACCGCGCGAAGTTCCGGGTGCCGCGTACGCTGCCGGTGCCCACAGCGATCGATCCGTCGGGCCGGATCTTCATGGGTTCGCACTTCAAGATCATCCAGTCCGGGCTGATCAGTCCTCGTCTGCACTACCACGACGCGACCGCAGCGAATGGCACCGTCTACGTCGGCTACCTCGGACCCCACCTGCCCACGCCGCACACGAACTGAATG
>JAUPKM010000291.1 GCA_030837445.1 Actinomycetota bacterium | reverse complement strand
TCCGGTGCCGCCGCAAGTGGTGCCAGTGGCGCCGCCGGCGTCAGCACCGTCACCCCGGACACGTCGCGTTTCGTCCTGGGCGGGCAGCCGATTCTCGACGCCAACTTCCCGGATGGCGCGGTGCCACTGCCGCCGCTGAAGGAGCGGGTGTTAGCACTCAAGGGGCTGCTGATCTCCAAGGGCGTCGTGAAGGACGAGATGATCAACGGTTTCGTCGCCTTCTACCAGTCGAACGTCGGCCCGCAGTACGGCAAAGCAGTCGTGGCCCATGCGTGGAGCAATCCCGCATTCCTAGCCTCGTTGGTCAATCCGCCGGCTGGCCAGCCCTTCGCCGCGACCAAGATCGTGTCGCAGTACCTGGCGTCGCTGAAGGACAAGGCATTCACGGCACCGCAGATGCCTGGCTTCACGCTCGGCCCCGAGGGGGAGTGGCTGCGAGTGGTGGCCAACGGACTGGATCCGGAGAGCGGCAAGCGCATCCACAACATGGTGACGTGCACCGCGTGTTCCTGTTACCCGCAGGCGCTGCTGGGTGTGCAGCCGGTTTGGTACAAGTCCCAGCAGTACCGCGCCCGCAGCGTCCGCGCGCCACGCGGAGTGATGCGCGAGTTCGCCGAGGCAAAGGGGCCCGAGGCGGTCAAGCAACTCGAGGCCTACCTCGCGAACATCGACGAGGTGCGTGTCTGGGACTCGAACTCGGAAGCGCGCTTCCTGGTGATCCCAGAGCGACCCGCCTCGGCGGCGGGGCTGAACGAGACCCAGTTGCGCACCAAAGTGACGCGCAACTCGATGGTCGGCGTCGAAATTCTCTAGCGGAGGGCTGACAGATGGATGGACCACAGAACGCTCAACAGGGATACGCGGGATTCAATGAGATCCCGGACAAGGATCAGCCGGAGGACGAATCCTGGCCGCCGGCCGACAAGGACTGGGAATCGTCGATGCAGGCGATGGTCGCAGTCGGGCTGGCCGGTTACACGGGTAAGCCGGCACCCGAGGGGATCAACCTCGATATCTACCGCTGGCAGCGGGAAGTAGTACACCCTCGCAACTACGCCAACATGAACTATTGGGAATTGTGGCTGGTCTCCGTCGCGATCTACATGGTGCGGTCGGGCCGGGGCGGCATCGTCCGCGCTGACATCACCGACGGACCTGTCCCGATCATGAGTGCACAGGAACTCGACCTAGCCGAGGCGATCCGGCAGCGGGGCATGTCGCAGGCAGTGCCCGGCTTCGGTAAGCCGAACGCCAAGGGGCTCTTCAGCTCGCCGATCTACAAGGAAGATGTCCCCTCCGCGCCTCGGTACCAGGCGGGCCAACCGGTGCGAGCCGTACTGCAGTCCTCGGCGGGGCACACCCGCGAGTACCAGTACTTCCGGGGACGGTCCGGCGTGATCGATGTGGTCTACCCGGTGAAGTCGCCGGCGGCCGGTGCCACCACCGGCAGCGGTGTCTACGAGGTCGAATACGCGGACATCAACTCGCGTGGATTGCAGCGCTACTTCATCCCGATCTACAGCGTGCGCTACTCCGCCGATGATTTGTGGGGGGCGGACTTCGCCGAACCCAACACCTTCGTCTACGGCGACATGTGGGAGACCTACGTCGAGCCGGTGGCATGACGATGGCAGCGGAACAGTCGGACGTCGGCCTCGGCCTTGAGTACCTGTCGCTGGCCGAGGACATGTCGGCGGACTGCGGTACGCCCGACATCGAGCCCCTGCTCCGAGAAGAAGGCCGTCCCCTGTTCGCCGACTCGTGGGAGGCGGAGGCGTTCGCGATCGGCAAGTTGCTGGTCGCCGAGGGTCTCGTCACCCCGCGGGAGTGGTACGACGTCATCAGCGACGAGATTCGCAAGGCCCAGGCGGCCGGCGATCCCGACCGTGGCGACACCCACTACCAGCATTGGATGAGTGCGCTGGAGCGAATCTGCGTGGAAAAGGGATTGGTCGATGCGGGCACGCTGGAGGAGCACGTCGAGATCTGGGGCCGGGCGGTGGCCAATACGCCGCATGGGGTCCCGATCCTGTTCGAGAATGCCTTCAGCGTCCCGGACGCGCCTGGGCACGAACACACCCATGGGCATGATGGGCCCGAGCCGATGGCTGTCTACCCGTCGGAGGCCGTGGCCGGATGAGTCTGGCGGGCATCCGGGGTAGCCATCGGGCCCGGTTGACCTGGGTGATCGGCGGCGTGGCGGCCCTGAACGTGGTCGCCTGGGCCATGTACTTTCACGGCGCCATGACCTCTCAGGGTCCGGTCGTCGGTGCTGGCATCGTGGCCTTTGTGTTGGGGGCACGGCATGCGTTCGACGCCGATCACATTGCGGTCATCGACGACTGCACGAGACTGGCGGTACGACACGGTCAGCGGCGTGTGGGGATGGGATTCACGTTCGCACTCGGACATTCCTCTGTGGTGCTGGTCCTCACGGTCGTGGTCCTCTGGTTGGCCAGTTCGGCAGACTCGATGGCCGCCACCTGGCAGGCCACCGGATCCCCCTTCGTGCAGGGGTTCGCCGCCCTGTTCCTGCTGTTTGTGGGCCTACTCAACCTGCGTGTCCTGCTCGGCCTGATGGAGGCGCGTCGGCACCTGCGCACAGGTGCCGGTGATGGCGCACAGGAGTTGGAGCGGGCGCTGGCGAGGCGCGGTGTCTTCAGTCGCCTGCTCGGCACCCGGGCGCAGTCGGCGGTCATCTCCAGTTGGCGGCTATTCCCAATCGGGTTTCTGTTCGGTCTGGGGCTTGAGACTGCCTCAGAGGTGGCACTGTTGGCGGTGACAGCGTCGTCGGCGGCCTCCGGCTCGGCCAGCCTGTCGGGACTGCTGGCGCTGCCGCTGCTGTTCGCGGCAGGGATGTCGCTGTTCGACACAGGGAATTCGCTGCTGGTCTCCAGGCTCTACTGGACCACCGGACAGTCGG
>JAUPKM010000290.1 GCA_030837445.1 Actinomycetota bacterium | reverse complement strand
TTCCCGGGCTGACCTGGGACGGGCACCACTACACCCGTGCCCTGTCCGCGTCGATGCTGTCCGCCGGTACCCGCGTCACCATGCTCGTCGCCGGCACCGACCGCGACGTCGAGGAGGCAGTCGAACGGCTGTCGTCGTCGCTGCAGGCGCGATCAGGTGTGGTGATCGCAGTAGACCCCCGGCAGGTGGACCCGGCAGCGGCAACGCTGGTCGCACGGTTCGGGGTGGTCGAGGTGAACCTGGCCGCAGAACTCATCGCCGCAGCGAAGGAGTACGGCGACACCCACGGGGTCGCCTGGCAGTTCCTGCTCTCCCAAGACGCCGCGCCGGTGGGCAGCCGCGACACCCGGCTGAACGCCTTCATGGCGGCTGCACTGGCCACATTCTGGGACGCCACGATGGCCCGGAACGAACCTCTGCTTCTCACGGACGCCGCCGTGCTGGCACGCTACGGCCTTACCGACAGGCTGGCAGCCTTGACGAACCTGGCCACCCCACTGCCAGCGGCCCGATGGATCCTTGTCCCGCACCGCACCACCTCCGCAGTGCCCACGCTGGACGGAACATCCATACCGTTACCGGCCAACGGCTGGCTCACCCTGCCCAATGCGCTGATCACGACCCGCCTGAACCGAGGAGCCTAATGGCCGAAGCCAAGGAACTTGTTGCCGCGTTGAAGAAGCAGTTGGCCGAGGTAGAGGCGGATCTGCGCGCCCGCTCCGAGGACCCGGAGCTGGTGTGGGCGCAAAGCCTGCGCGCGGAGTATGCGACGGCGCGGGAACGCGGCCGCACGGCGCTGGCGTGGTCGGTGTGGCGCGACGGCGAGGTGGCGTTGGCAGGTGTCGCGTGGGTGTTGGCGACGGTGTTCGTCCGGTTTGTCGAGGACAACCGGCTCGTCGATCGGGTGTGGATCGCCGGGGCTGGGGACCGCATGAGCGACGCGGTGGATGCCGAGACCGCGTTCTACGCCGCCGACCCGGCACGCAACTCCCGCGACTGGCTCCGTGACGCCTTCGCTGCTTTGACCGAATACCCCGCCACCCAAGGCTTGGTTGATCCCGGGCACAACCCAGTGTGGACCGCACCGCTGGGCGCGGACTTGTGCGACGCGATCCTCGGATTCTGGCGCCAACAAGACGCCCAAGGTGAGTTGGAGTGGTCACTGGCAGACCCGGCGTGGGACACCCGCTTCCTCGGCGACCTCTACCAGGACTTGAGCGAGTTCGCGAAGAAGAAGTACGCGCTGCTTCAAACCCCGGACTTCGTCGAAGAGTTCATCCTCGACCGCACCCTCATCCCAGCACTGGCCGAAGTACCCCTGGCCGAGCTGAAGATGATCGACCCCACATGTGGGTCCGGGCATTTCCTGCTCGGCGGTTTCGCACGCATCCTCGACGCCTGGCTGCTAGAGGCACCCGCGATGGATGTCCGCGCACGGGTGCAGCATGCGCTGGACGCAGTCAACGGCGTCGACATCAACCCGTTCGCGGTCGCGATCGCACGGTTCCGGCTGACCCTCGCGGCGCTGCAGGCGTGTGTGGTGACCCGGCTGGCGGATGCGCCCGCGTTCCGTCTACGCATCGCTGTCGGCGACTCCCTACTCGTGACACGGGGAGAGCTCGTCCGGTCGCAGGGGACACTCGACCTCGACGACGGTGAGGACGATGGACCGGCGGGGTTCCTCTATGCGGCCGAGGACGTCGACGACTACCCCGACATCCTCACCGCCCGGCGTTACCACGTCGTCGTCGGCAACCCGCCCTACATCACCGTCAAAGACAAGGCACTCAACGAGGCCTACCGGCGGGGATACGAGACGTGCAAGGGTAAGTACGCGTTGTCGGTTCCCTTCATGGAGCTGTTCTTCGACCTCGCCGTGCGCGGCAACGGTCACACCGCCGGCTGGGTCGGCCAGATCACCTCCAACTCGTTCATGAAACGCGAATTCGGAGCCAAGCTGATCGAAGACATGCTCTCCGGTGTTGACCCACTCAACCCCGTCGACCTGACAGATGTCATCGACGCCTCCGGCGCTTACATCCCTGGTCACGGCACCCCCACCGTCATCCTCATCGGCCGTCGCCGCAGACCCGTCGGCGACACCGTCCATGCAGTCCTCGGCGTTCGCGGAGAACCAGGCCAACCGGTGAACCCTCGACGGGGGCTTGTCTGGTCGGAGATCGCCGATCACGTCGACAGCCCCGACGGCTTCGACGGCAACTACGTCACCATCACCGACCTGCCGCGCGACACCCTCGCCCACCACCCCTGGTCGCTCTCCGGCGGCGGAGCTGGGGCGGTCAAGGATGCGATCGACGCGGCCGGGTCCGAGTCTGTCTCGCAGGCAGTCGACCTGGTCGGCGTCTTCGGCATGACCAACGCCGATGAGGCATTCCTAGCCCCGCGTGCTGCATTCGGCCGACGAGGCGTTGAATCGGCGCTTCATCGCCGTCTAGTGGTTGGGGAGTCGATTCGGGACTTCGGCTTCGGGCCGGGCGACGACTCCCTATTTCCCTATCAGGACGGGCAACTCCTGCCGATCGCTGATTTTCCGGGGATCTACATGTGGCTCTGGCCCGCCAAGTCGACAACCTGGAGTCGCGTGACCTTCAACAAAACATCGTATAGAGCCGAAGGACGCACTTGGTGGGAGTGGCACCAGGTAGCACTAGACCGGCTGCGGACGCCGTTGTCGATTGCGTTTGCGTTTGTGGCGACGCACAACCATTTCGTGTTAGACCGGGGCGGGAAGGTGTTCAACCGGTCGGCGCCGGTGATCAAACTGCCGGCGGAGGCGACTGTGGATGACCATTTGGGGTTGTTGGGGGTGTTGAATTCGTCGACGGCCTGCTTCTGGC
>JAUPKM010000289.1 GCA_030837445.1 Actinomycetota bacterium | reverse complement strand
CCAACGGCTTCCCCAGCAGCCAGCTGAGCGGTGAACCGCCCAGACCGCTACCCAACAGCAGGCCGACTGCCGGCAACATGGCCAGCACAGCCGCAGTCGCGCGAGGTCCGGCGAGTTCAGCTGCCAGCTCCCGCCGGATCTGCTCGGATTCCAGCGCTGACCTGCCGAGTTGTTCGGCCGCTCTGGCCAGCCCGGCTCCGGATCCTCGGCTGACGGTCCAGACAGCTGCAAGTCCGGTCAGCACCGAAAGATTCCGCTCGCGCGCATCCACTCCCAGCGCCTCAGCCACATCGGCACCCAATTCACAGGCGGCCACTGCGGTCGGGCAGACCGGCTCCGGCCCGGCTGCCCGCCTCAGGGCGGGCTCCAACGCCTGCCCGGTGTTCAACTCGGCTGCCAGCGCCAGGCATAGTTCGGCCGCGGCCAACCGACGACGCTCCGCGAAGTTGCGCCGGCGGGCGCGGGCCCAGCCACTGGCGATCCAGCTCGAGAGCAGATCGCCGCGGCCAGCGCTCTGTCGAGTGGGACTGATCCGCAGCCGCAGCCGACCGACCCATAGCCAACTCGCGGCCAGCAGGAAGGACGCGGCCAGCAGACCTCTGGCTAGGCTCACGGCGCTGCCGACCCGAGTCGGGCTGTGAGGCTGGCAAGACCTGGCCCGGCACGCACGCCCTGCGGATCGAACAGCAACGCAGGTATTGCCTCCACCAGGTGGTCGGCGCCCGATCGGAGGACGCATACCTCTCGAACCATTCGGAGCCCTCGCTGCTGCCGGCCCACATGCACGACTGCATCCAAACCGGCCGCAAGTTGGGCGTGCAGCGCCGCCCGAGGAAGTCCGGCGGCCAACGCCAACGCCTCCAACCGGGCTGGCACATCACTGGCGGAGTTCGCGTGCACAGTGCCACAGCCACCCTCATGGCCGGTGTTCAACGCCGCCAGCAAATCAACGACTTCGGCACCCCGCACCTCACCGACCACAAGTCGGTCGGGGCGCATCCGGAGGGCTTGCCGGACGAGATCGCGCAGGGTCACCGCCCCCGCTCCCTCGACGTTGGCCGGTCTGGACTCAAGTCGAACGACATGAGGATGGGCGGGATCGAGCTCGCTGGAGTCCTCCACCACCAGCAATCGCTCATCAGCTCGGGCTAGCGAGAGTAGACAGCTGAGCAGGGTCGTCTTGCCGGCTCCGGTACCTCCGCTGACGAGAAACGCGATCCGAGCGGTGACCAGTGCGTGCAGCCACTGCGCTCCCGCGGCAGGCAGCGAGCCCGCCTGCACAAGTTCCGCGAGCGTGAAAGTCCGCCTGCGGGGCACCCGAATCGAGATGCAGGTCCCCCTGGCCGCCACCGGCGGGATGACGGCATGCAGCCGCGACCCGTCCGGCAGCCGGGCATCCACATAGGGCGCGGCCTCGTCCAGCCGTCGACCGGCCAACGCCGCCAGCCGCTGCGCGAGGCGACGCACTGCGGCCTCATCGGTCAACGAAACGGCCACCCGCTCCAGCCCAGCCCCCCGGTCCACCCAGACCGAGTCGGGCCCGTTGACAAGTACGTCGGAGACAGCCTCGTCTCGCAGCAGCGGCTCCAACGGACCCGCCCCGGAAAGTTCCGATCTCACGGCCAGTACCAGTCGCATCAGCACCGCGTCACCGAGCACGAGACCCTCATCCCGCAGCGCCTCGGCTACGTGCGCAGCGGTCGGCTCCAACCCACCACGCACCAGCCGCGCTCGGACGCGCTCAAGCACATCCGGCGGGATAGCTTCGATCATGCCCGGCCTATCCCACCGCTGGAAGCTTCGCGGGCGAGCGATCTGAGCAGCCGCCGACTGGTGCCCGCCAGCGGCCCTCGGTCACGATTGCCGGGCGCCTCGGCGTCCTCGAGCCGCCGGTCCAGTCCACGCTCCGGCACCATCGTGGCCAACAGTGGAACTCCTGCGGCCCGAGCGATATCGCTCCCCATCAGGCCACCCGGAGAAGGGCCCCGCACGACCAGCCCAACCCGGAAACCCGACAGTGGGTCACCAGTCACGAGCCTGCCAGCAGCGAGCGCCGACCGAACATCCGCGGCGCAGATCACGACCACCTGGCTGGCCCGGCTGAGCACTTCCAGCGCCACTGCCGGAGCACCGTCAGAACTGGTCGACGCAGGCGCCAGGAGCCATCTCGGCAGATCGACCACGACCACGTCAGCATCCCGCCGCGCGGCGTCAATCACCGACCCCACCACTCCTGCCAGCGGTGGCACGCTTCGCCCGCGGTCGAACGTCAGCAGCCGCACCCCGTCGATCATCGGCAATCCATCCCGTAGGGCGGCGCTCGGGACTCGCCCAATCGCCGATCCGAGATCGTGCCATTTGAGTCCCGGCACGCCATCCACCCCGAGCACCACATCCAGGCCCGCAGCCAGCGGGTCCAGGTCAACCAGGTAGCTGGACAGAGCCTCTCCGGCGGCGGTTCTGGCCAGGGCTGCCGCCAGCGTCGAGGCACCTGAACCGCCCCGCGCCCCAACCACCACCAGCACCGGGCAGTCGTGTCGGCCCTGCCGCGCGGCCTCCGAAATCGACTGCACCAGCCAGGCCTCGGCCGCAGGAAGCCAGACGACACTCTGTGCGCCGGCCTCCATCGCTGCCCGCCAGATTGCCGGATTCTCCTCCCCACGCCCCACGACGACCACTCCCGGTCTGCGGGGCAAACCGGACGCAGCCAAGGCCGCCAAGTCAACTGCTGCCACCAACACCAGTTGAGCTGCCAGCCAGCCATGACCAACGCGACTCGGATCGCCGACGACCACAGCGTTCACGCCGGCCGCCGCCGTCACCCGCAACAAGGCGTCCAGCACGATTTCGTCGCTGGCGACCAGCAGCACCGGGGCGTCGCCGCCCTCACCCGCTGAGGCTGACGGCCCGGCGAACTGTCGGGCCATCTAGCGTTCACAGCTGCGAGGGGCCAGCGAAGTTCTGTTCATCCAGCAAG
>JAUPKM010000288.1 GCA_030837445.1 Actinomycetota bacterium | reverse complement strand
GCGAAGAACACCTTGGTGCCGGTGTCCAACGTGAGCTGGGCATGCCCGGCGAGTTCTTTGCCGCGGTCCCAGGTCAGCGTCTGGCGCAGCTGCTCGGGCAGCTGGGCCAGGGAGGCAGTCAGCGCGTCGTTCATCGCCACGGCGCCGTATCCGCTCAGCGCCGGCCCGTTCTTCACCGGCGGCGCATCCCCCCAACCCTCAAGACGGGGAGGATGAACCAGCATCGTGGAGCGGCTCTTTCGTTCCACCAGCGTGCCGATCGCCGAGCGGCCGGTACCGATGATCAGATCACCCTCCCAGTGCCCCGGTACCGCCCGGTCCTCGGCCTCGGCGGGGCGTTCGCTGATCACGACGTCGGCGCTGACGTGTCCCTGCGGCTTGTTCTGGGTCCGGGCCCGTGGAACCCGCAGCGCCCGCCCGGTTCTCAAGCAAGCGGCCAACTCTCGTTTGAGAGCTCCCCGGCCCTCGATGAACAACGACTGGTAGATCGCCTCGTGGCTGATGCGCATGGATTCATCATCGGGGAAGTCGTCGGCAGGCGGTGGGAGATCTGCTCGGGACTCCACGCCGTGGACCAGCGTCTGTCCTGCCGATGCGGCTTGTTGCGCCCCTTCCAGGCTCCGGTCGCCGGGCCCTGCACGGCAGTGCCATCGGTGCGGCGGACGCTGCCGTCCAGCCGGTTCTGGACATACCCACGCAGGTCATCGTTGACCGCCAGCTTCGCGGCTTTCGGCCGCTTAGCCGCTTGCTGGGCCTTCCACTGCGCCACCCCCGCTCGGTAGACCGCTTTGCCGCACCGGGTGGCTGCGTTGCGGCGCAGCTCACGAGAGACCGTCGAGGGATCATGCCCGATCTGGCGGGCGATCTCACGCACCCCGACACCTTGGGCGCGTAGCAGCGCGATCTCCTCCCGCTCAGCGAAGGACAAATACCGTCCGGTGGGCTCATCCAAACTGATCGGCGACATACCGCCAGCGTGACGGAACCACCTGGTCGCCACCGGTGACGACACGCCCACTCCCGCAGCGGCATCCTCGGTCGAGAGACCCTGGGCGATCAGCCGCCAGAACTGCCGCTGCACCGAACGCGACGGCTCCGGCCGGCCGGTGATCGCATCGCCGGCCGCAGCGCACGATCAGCCGCCCACTGCCGCCGAACCCCGCTCGGCTTCGTATCCTTCTGCCTCGCCACACCGCACCTCCATCATCGAGGTGTTGCGACGACCGCTTGAATCCGCCGAGTCTCCATCAGTTCCAGTCACTGCGGAGTTCAACTAATGCCCCGTCACGAACGCGTTCGCCAAGCTTTTAGCTGGCAAGACGACCGCGGTTGGCGCGTTTAGGCAACTAAGACCGGCCATGACGGGGGTGCCGGGACGGTCCATGCGAACAGTCCGGCGGAGGTGCCGGCCCGCCTGGAGGCGCTGGCCGCGCTCGGCGGATTGGACCGCGCCGCGCTACACAGCCAACTGGCCGCTGCCGTCCAGGTGCTGATCCACGTCAACCGCGGTCCCCGGGGCCGACGGCTCGCGGAGATCGCGTTGCTGTGCCGGAAGGAATCCGGCCGGGTCGGCACCCAGGCCGTGTGGAGGGTAGATCGCGGCCTGTGCGACGGTATCGGCCCACTGCGGGAACTGATCGCGGAACGGCGGGGCGGATGACCGCCATCCCGGTCGCGGCCCTGCTGCTTGCCGCAGCGGTTCTGCTACCGCCGACGCCGGCGAGGCGCCGGCTGCGGTTGCCGTCCTCCAGTCTCCGCCGCCCGGGCCGTTGGGTTGCGGCGACGCCGATGTTGCTGGCGGTTACGGTCATCGTGATAGCCGCGCCGCTCGCCCTTACGATCGCGTGCGCGGGTGCCGCTACCGTGCTGGGTATCCGTAGACGCCGGTGGACACGGGACCGGCGACGACGCGGGGAGGCCCGCGCGATGGCGGACGCCCTGGATGTTCTGATCGGCGAGTTACGGGTCGGCGCCCATCCGCTGCGCGCGTTCGCCGTTGCCGCCTCGGAATCCGGTGGTGAGGTGGGCGACGCATTGCGGGCCGTCGCGGCCCGTGCCAACCTCGGCGCCGACGTGCCGTCCGGATTCCGCTCGATCGGCGCGGCCTCCTCGGTGCCGGAGTACTGGGACCGGCTGGCCGTGTTCTGGCAGTTGGCTGCTGAGCACGGCCTGGCGATGTCCACTCTGATGAGAGCGGCACACCGCGACATCGTGGATCGGCAGAGGTTCGCCGAACGCATGCATGCTGCGCTCGCCGGGGCACGAGCCACCGCGGTCATCCTGGCACTGCTTCCCGCTCTCGGGTTACTGCTTGGACAGATCGTGGGGGCCCATCCCCTTCGCTTCCTGTTGGGCGGAGGTCTGGGCGGGACGCTCCTGATCCTGGGGGTGGGACTGGTCTGTGCGGGAATGCTGTGGGCGGATCAGATCATCGATCGAGCGGCCGCATGACCGCGGCCGCTTTGCTGCTGGCCGCCGCCCTGTTGGCTGCCGGAGGTTCCCCTGGCATCCGGCGCAGGGCCGGAATCCGGCCGGGCCGCAGGTCGCCGTCGGCGCTTGGAAGCTCCCAAATCAACACCCGCCCAGACCCGTTCGCCGCCGCCTCAGCGCTGGATGTCCTGGCGGTGTGTCTGGCGGCCGGGATGACGGTGCCGGCCGCAGCGGGTGCCACCGCCGCATTCGCACCGTCGGCGCTGGCGGCACTATTGCGGCGGGCCGCGGACTTGCTGGCCCTGGGTGCCGATCCGGACATCGCCTGGCAGGCGCACGGCGTCGACCCGGGCGCGGACTGCGCCGGATTGGCCCGGCTCGCGCGCCGCTCGGCATCCTCGGGCAGCGCACTGGCGGACGGAGTTGCCGAATTGGCCGAGCAGCAGCGGGCCGATACCGGCCATGTCGCCGCGGCGGCGGCTGAAAGAGCCGGGGTGCTGATCGCCGGTCCGCTCGGCCTGTGTTTCCTGCCGGCATTCGTGTGCCTGGGCATCGTCCCGGTGGTGGCAGGCCTTGCCGGTGAGATCTTCGGCGCGGTACTGCGGTGACCGCAATCGGGTTTATCAGGGCAGCAACGGAGAGGAAAACCGAAGATGCACAGAGTGATTCGCGTCATGCGAGACCGCATGGCCATGCTGATGGTGGAGGAGGCGGGCATGTCAACGGTCGAGTACTCGGCTGTACTAAAAACATACCAACTCTGACCAGGGCTGTTTCGACAAGCTCACTAGTTGACTAGTCGCAGCCTGCGCTCGGGCATTAGCAACTGCTGTGCCTGTTCGATTAACGCTATAGCGGCCTCATACCGATCCCATGGTGGCAGCCCGACCTGGCCGTACTGCTCGGTCAGCGCATCCACCCAATCGCCAATAATCTCAAGCGGATCTTCCATGAACCGGAACGCTAACCAAGGGCCGGCACTAACGCACTTCACCCCTCAGTAAGCGGCAAGAGCTGCCGGTTCAGCCCCCTCCTAGGCGTTTGGTGGCTTGTCTTCGCGGTAGCTGTCGTACAAGAACCCTTCGACATGAAGGGACAGCGTCTTTCCTGCATCCTGCAGTTTCTCGTCCCAGAACGCCTTCGACTGCTCGTACTGGCGGTAATCACCCGACTCCGCAGCGTCTATCGCAATGCCGGCGAGCGAGGTGCTCCGACCCTCCTCCAAGAACTGGTAGTTGTTCAGCGCGTCCTGAAGCCGTTTCAACATGTCAGCTCGAAAGCTCTTCAACGACGCATCACCCTTGTCCTTCTTGGACTCTTGACCCTCTCGCTCTTGTTGATGACCGTCTCGAAAACATCGCTACCCAAGGTGCGGAAGCCCTCAATCGTCATCACCGCCTCGACGGCTTTCGGGTTGGAAAGGATCTTTCGAAGTGTGTCGTTATCGACGTTGACGAGGAGAGCCGATTCCCACTTACGCGCCAGTAGCGTTGCCGATGTGCCGGCCATGGCAACATCAAGAATTGCCCCGGCATCGACTTGCGCCATATGTGAGCCGTCATAGGCGATCACAGGGAAATTCGTTTGGCGCATTCAAGATTCGTGCGGAACCGCTGAGAAACCGCAGCTCCCAACGTGATCGCGTTATCCGAAAGCGTAATTGCATTGGTCTACGACCTGCCCGGCCCAGTACTCACCAATCTGATCTTCTAGCGCTTCCTTGAGGAGGTCAGCTAGTACTGCGCCCGAGGGGGCACCGTAGTAGCTAGTGATGATCTTGGTGAGCGGGCCAACCTTGAGCGCACCTAGCAGCCCGGCCGGTACACCGGCTCCAAAAATACAGTTAGTAAAGGCCTGAGTTCTCTTTACGGTTTCTCCGAGGGGGTCTCGGCCTTGGCCAGGCAGCTGATTTACATCGTCTATTTGTGGTGCTGCGCCGGAGGGTAGTGGTGCCAACGGTTCGGGATTGAACGCCGGCAAGGGGGCGACAGTAGGTAGTGGGCCGCTACAGTTCGCCTGCAAAGCCTCGGATTCGCCGACTAACTTCCAAGCTAGCGCCTGCTTTTCGGGCGACAGTTCCTCGGGACTTTTTCCTTGGATACCGTTCGCTACCGTTTCCTGACCAATCTTCATTAGGGCCAGACTGTAAGCCTGCTTACCCTCATTAGTGCTCATGTCGAAGGGGCACGCCCCAGGGTAAGCCGCCGCAGACGGGCAGTAGGCGACACAAGTGGCGGCTAGGGGTATCGCAACCCCGCTCAGCGTTGCTAGAAATTTTTTCATCGGTCGTTCCCCCTGAATCCCGCCGCCGGTTTGCAAGCCCCCTAGTTTTAGTTTTAGACCGCGCCGGTATAGCGCGTCAAGGGTGAAGCCCGTCGTAACATGACTTGCGTCCATGGGGCGGCATCTAGCAGGTGTTAATCGAGCGTTGTCGAGTATTCGAACGATTCGTATTCATACCGCGAACTACCGCCGAGGGCAGTTCCGCAAGGCGGCCCGGTTGACGGACATCAGTAGGGCGGCGAGCCGAGTCGGTGTCAGCTCGGACATAGCGCCCTGAGGAAACGGGAAACTGCACACTGAACCATTGCCAGGCCAAGGTGATCGCGTTCGAGGTTGTCAGGGGCAAGTGGCCGTGATCTCAAGTTCCGTCCCGTCATTACGCAAGTCCGATGCAGTATAGGTTTTGCCGCTCACTCTGAGGTGCCCCTCTTTTGAAGCAAAGTTGTATCCATAAGGGTCCATCCCGGGATACCCCGCGGCAAGCAGACCCTTGAGAGAGGGTGGATCTCCATCGTTGACGACCACCTGCCACCCCTTCCACCCGTTTCGGTTTTCCGCCTCGACCAATTGGCTAATGATGACGACCCGTTCGGTGCCACCGGCTGTATCGTCGTCCTCAAGTTGACAAGTGACCGGGGCAGAGATTGGTTCTTGCGCTTGCCCATTGAGGACTACTTTGACGCTCTCCGGACTGCCATCCCTCTCCATGCTGCCGGTATCAACTGAGCTTGACGAAACTCCGTCGCTAGTTGCGCTCAGACCGCCATCGCTGGCTTCCTTCGTCCCATCTTTGGTGCCGGCTGAACAGCCAGATAGGACAATCACACATGCAGTAAAGCCAGCAAATTTCTTTAATCCCTTGATGATCATGCCCTTTCAGAGTTTCGAACTTGGCCCGAGTGTGTACGTCGCAGCGGTTGAGGCAGAGGAGCCGTTCGAGTGGCCAGGCGAGGCAACCAACTGCCAACGCCATCGTGAATGCGGACCCGGCGATAGTCGCGCGGTGAAGGCCCGATTAAGCGGGCCACGTGTGCTCCTTGGCTCATAGCCCGGCCTACTACGACATCGCAGCGATGCGTGGGGCGAGCAGGCGGGCAATCGATTCGCGGCCGCTAGCGTCTATCTCCGAAGTACTGGCGACCAAGAATCCGCGCTCTGCATCCACAAGGACGAACAGATCCGGTCCGCATTCAGTTGCTTCTGACCCGAGCCCTTTGACTGAACGTGAACTGGGCTTCGTGCATTGTGAAGATTGGCGCTGTTCGAACGCGGCGCGCCGTTCATAAACTGTCACTTGAACCCAGTCCGGCACTCCCGCCGATTCAGGCCCTTTGTATGAACAACCGATTGGCCCGTCGGGAGTCCCCTGCGTGGCTGTTGTGATTTGTCTTCCGCTGGCTTGCGAAATCTCTTCCGGCGTCGCGATGGCACAGGTATCAGTGGGAGTGGCAGCGGCAGTGGCCCGTGCTCCGGCGTCCTGCGATGGGCCAGATTTCGTTCCGCTGTCGTTGGACGAACATCCTGGCGCGATGAATAAGCACAAGACCGTCAACGAAGAGCCACCAAACTGCTGTTCGCGTTCACCGGATTTACCGCGGCGCAGACACCACTTTTACGCGGCGACGTCGTGATCACCTCCCGCACCGCGGCAGGGGAGCCCGACGGCCTTTCCGATGACCTCATAGGCCTGCTGATCGAATGGTTGCGCGCTATCGGTCGGCGTCCGAGGTGCCGGATCGACCGCCGGATCCGCCAGGCCGACCGCGCCGACCAGCGTGCCCGAGACCTCGCCGTCGACCGCGAATTCTGGCGGAAACACTTCCGCGCCCCGGTGGGGGAGTAGTGCAGGAAAGGAGGAAGTGTCTGACCCTGCGTGAGGTCGATCGCAAAAACGGCTCGCCACCGTTCGAACAGATCGCGAGGATGCTCCGACATGCG
>JAUPKM010000287.1 GCA_030837445.1 Actinomycetota bacterium | reverse complement strand
TCGGCGTGCGGCTGGGCCTCACCAGTGAGAAGGGCATCAACCGCGCCGCCCGCACGGGCCTGCTGGGCGTGGCGATCTTCGGCATCAACGACATCATCAGCACCTCCGGGCTGATCACCGGCACCCAGGTCGGCATCCGCAACGGTATCTACACTGCGGCGAATGTGGTGGCCATCGCGCTGATCTCGGCCGCGGCCTGCGATCCGACGGCCGTGAACGAGCCCTGTCGGACCCCGCACCAGGGTCGGCTCTCGCCCGCCAGGTCGGTGATCGCGGTTGTGGTGGTGGCGCTGGTCGCCGCATTGGTGATCTTCCGGCTGAACCGCGAGGCCGACTGGTTGTCGTGGCTGCTGGCGATGCTGCTCGTGATCCTGGTTGGACTGCTGGCACTGCGCAGTGTGGCGATTGTGCGCGCCTACCAGCAGGTTGTCACCCGCGAGGAGGACCTGCGCGCCGCGACCGCCACGATGATCGCCGCGGAGTCTGCCGAAGACATCGATCGGGCCTACGGACTCGCTCTGCGGCAGTTGCTGCCCGACGATCTGATCACCTGGCAGTGGAATGTCGCGGCCCCGACCGAACCGCCCCGCTCGGGGCCGCTGCTCGATGAGGCGCCGGCAGCCGCCCTGGTGGATGGCCAGCACCGGTACCGCTACTCCGCTTGTGACGGGGGGGACGAGCTGGCCGCGCAACTGTGCGCCACGTTGCTGCTCGATCCCTTGGCCTGGTCGGGGGTGCGCTCACTCACCGACGTTGCGGTCCAGGCCCGATCCCGATTGCGCCTGCGTGAGGACCGTGAGCGCGCCAACGAGGCGGCCCGCATGTCGGCGATGCTGGCCGGCGCGCAGGACATGGTCGTCATGGTGGACGAGCAAGGCGCGATCACGTTGGCGCTGGGTGCCGTGGACGAGTTGACCGGCCGTAGTACCGAATCCTGGGTGGGGGCCACCCTTGACGACCTGTTCGAGGACGCCGCGCAGGTACTGGCGGCGGCTCGCACAGGCGGCGCCCGCCGACGTGTGGTGGCGCAGATCGCCGAGGCGGGGCCCAAGGTCGAGGCGACGGTTGTGCGTTTCGCCAGCGGCGAGGTGTCGGTGTCGCTGCACGACGTCACCGAACGGATCGAACTCACCAGCGAACTCGAGTACCGCGCCAACCACGATTCGCTCACGGGCCTACCGAACCGGATGTATCTGGAGGCCATGCTGCGCCGCGCAGACCAAGGTTGGTTCCAGGAGCGCCGCGGTTATGCCGTGATGTTCCTGGACATCGACGACTTCAAAGTCGTCAACGACTCGCTCGGGCACCGGCTCGGTGATGCCCTGCTGGTTGCCCTTGCCCAGAGGTTCGTCGACGGTGTGGGCGATCGTGGCACCGTTGCGCGGATGGTGGGAGACGAATTCGCCGTGCTGCTGCCGGGATTGGACCTCGGCCAAGCGTTGGACCTCGCCACTGAGGTCACCGGTTCGCTGGCCACACCGCTCGTGATCGAAGGTGTCGAAGTGCTGGTGCGGGCCTCGGCCGGAGTCGCCGCCACCGACGACCCGCGCGACGATGGGGAGTTCTTGTTGCAGGCGGCCGATCTGGCTCTGTACGACGCCCGCGAACTGGGCAAGGGTCACGTCGCACCGTTCCGGTCCGAACTCAAAGATGTCGCCGCGCGTCGCCTGCACGATGCCAATGCCGTGACGGTGGCGGCGCGGGACAAAGCCTTCCGATTCGACTATCAGCCCATCGTCAACATCGTGGACAACCGGCCGGTGGCGCTGGAGGCGTTGATGCGCTGGGACCGTGGCCGTGACCTGCAACGGCCGGACTCCTTCATCCCGATCGCCGAGTCGCTGGGGGAGTTGACCCGCATGCTGCGCGATGTCCTGCCCAGCGCGCTTGACCGGCTGGTGCAGTGGCGGCTGGAAGAGCCGGAGCTGTTGTTGGCCATCAACATGCACGCCGGAGCGTTGATGGACGGCGATTTCATCGACTGGATCATCGCCAGCGTCGGCGAACGCGGGCTGCCACCGGAAGCGATCATCATCGAAGTGAGCGAACGCTCGTTGGTGCCGACGCAGGCCGACCACCACTTGTCGCGGATGCGCAACCGCGGGTTCCCGATCTGGATCGACGATTTCGGCACCGGCTGGTCGAACCTATCCTCGCTGGAGCGGCTGCCGGTGACCGGCATCAAGCTCGCCCGAGAGTTGGTGGTGAATGGCAGCGGGGAGGTCAAGTCCGAACTGGTGGAGGCGGTCCTGTCGCTGGCGCAGGCCGTGGGCTTCACTGTCACCGCCGAAGGAGTCGAGACGCCGGATCAACTCGAGGTGCTAGCCAAGTTGGGGGTCACGATCGTGCAGGGCTACCTGGTGGGACGGCCCATGCCGGCGGCGGACGCCGCCACCTGGCTGCGCCATCAGCGGCCACCGGAGGCACGTGGCCGGTGAGCTGATCTAGGCCGGTGCCGATAACTGGGGTGCGCTGACCACCTGGCCTGCCAAGGTCGTCAGGAGGCTGGACATACGTTCGGGATCGTCCTCGTGCGGCTCATGGCCGGCGCCCTCGTAGACGACGTTGGTGCTGGTGGGTAGGAGGGCGTGAGCCTGCACGCCATGTGCCATGGGCAGGATGTGATCCTGCGAGCCCCACACAATCAGCGTCGGGGTGTCTGCCAACGTCGCCATCTTCGGCAGAGCGGAGAACTTCTGTCCGGATTGGTCCACCACTGCCCGCAGTATCGCCAGGAAGGCGTTGCGGTGATCGGGGTCGGCGATCTCGCGCAGGCGGTCCAAGGTGGAGGGAGTCAGGGCCGCCGGCAAGGGCCGATGCAGCCGGTTGAATCCGGTCGCCACGGCCGCCATCGCCCCGATCGTCACCCGATTGCACGCGGTTGCCATCACGACCCCCGAGCCGGGTACCGCGGTCCATTTGAGCACTGCCGAAGTCTCGACCCCGAGACCACCGGATGAGATCAACGCCAAGGCAGCAACCCGCTCCGGGAACTGGTAGCAGAACTGCAGGGCGATACCCCCGCCCAGCGAGTGCCCGACCAGGACGCAACTGCGCACATCGAGCAGGTCGAGCAGATCACGCAGCAGGCTCGCCAGCGCCCCGAGGCTGTAGTCGTCCCGAGTCTTGCCGGACCGTCCGTGACCGGGAAGGTCGACGGCGATAGTGCCGTGGCCGGTCGCAGCGAGCCGCTCGACAACCGGATCCCAGGCCTGGCCGGTTGAGCCAATCCCATGGATCAGCAAGACGGGCGTCGGCCCCTCATCGCCGCGCAGTGAATACGCCAATTGC
>JAUPKM010000036.1 GCA_030837445.1 Actinomycetota bacterium | reverse complement strand
TTCTGGGTTCGGAGACCGAGACCTGGAAGAGGATCAGGCTCGACTCCTTCAACAGGTACCTGCGCGCCCTGCGGGCGAGAGGGTCGAGGTTCGACGTGCTGGCGCTGCACCACTACTCCGCCAGCAGTGCCGCCCGGGAGGACATCATGGAGCGGACGGCGGGCGTCATCGCCGCCAACGGTTACGCCGGCAAGCCCAAGTGGGACACCGAATTCAACCTGCGCGACAACGGAGCGAGCGCGACCCGGCCGACGGGTCATTACTCCGACCGGGATGGCGCGATGGAACTCGTGCGGGCGTTCGTCCGTGGTCTTCGGCAGGGGTATCAGCGGCAGTACTGGTACGCCTGGTCGAATATCTACGACGACTTCACCGGCATCCAGATGGGTGGCGGGATGACCGATCGGAGCAGCAATGCCGCGATTGCGTTCCAGCGGACATTCGACTCACTCCGCGGCGCCACCCTGCAGCGCTGTGGCGACGCGGTCTGGCGACCGATGATCACGGCCTGTCGGTTCTTTGCACCCAAGGCGAAGAAGGGTTTCTGGGTCGCCTGGACGAGAGACCGCTCAGTGCAGAAGATTCCTATGCGGCGCGGATCGATCTGGGCCACGTCCAACCTGTCGGAGTTGGGCGGCGGTCCAAGTAGGGGATCGATCACCGTCACGCGGTCTCCGCGGCTGTTCGCGGAACACTGACGGGTCCTGCCGAGAGCGAAACAGGTGCCCAGTGCAACCTGCCCTGGTCACCTGTCTCGGACGTCAGCCTTCGGCGCGCTTCTTCAGGGCCTCGGTGCCGTTCTTCAAGGTGTCGTTCAGCACTCGCTTCTGCATGAAACCGGGCAGTGGCAGCGCCGAGTTGATGGTCAGGCTGAAGGTCGCCTCAGTCTTCCCGCCCTTGGCTGCGAAGGTCCAGGAACCGTCTTGCTCCTTCTGCGCCTTGCTTGGGGCCGCCAACGACCACGACAGGCTGTCGTCTGTGTTGGTGTAGTTCAACTCGAATTCGTCCTTGGCCACCTTCACGTCGTTGACCAATTTCGCACGGGTAGGAAGGCCGTCGGCGTCTGACTCCAGTACCTCCGAGGAGATGGTTCCGGGGAACCAGGAGGACTGCCCATCGATATCTCGCACGATCGCGAGAACGTCGGCCAACGGGGCATCAATCAAGACTGATTTCGATCCGGATACGCTCATGTTCCGCAGGCTAACGACCGAAGCGCAATGTTGCCCGATCAGCAGATCAAACGAGGTCAGCGGGTCAATTCGGCGGCGCCGAAGGACACGCTGAAGCGATCGCACCAGATGCTGACGCTGCGGTAGTCGGCGAGGTTGACGTCCGCCGGAATCGGGTAGTTCTGGTCGCCGATGTTCCCCTTCAGACCGCCGAGCGAGGTGTGCTGGCCGTCATCGAACAGGAACCAGCCCTCGTTGTCGGTCTGGACCGGCTGATCCGTCAACCACACCTGTAGGTCCGGTCCGTTGCTGGTCTCGAAATCCGTCAGTCGGAGGATCCGCTGACCGTCCGCGAGGCGCAAAATCGTGGCCGTCCCCTTCGTCTCATGCTCTTGGGACACGAAATTGCCGGTTGCCAGCACGGTCGGTGCCGCCATCGGTGCCGGATTCCCGCCGGTGCCGGGCGTGGCGGGAGTCGCGCTGCCGCCGGGCGCTGGCGAAGCGGGTTGACCGGAGCTGCTGGCGGTCGGGAGCGCCTCGTTGACGCGCTGGTCGACAAAGAGTTTCCAGGGTTCGAACACGAGCAACCCGATCACCACCGCAACGGCGATCAGCACGCCGAGGACTGTCCACAGGCGGCGCCGGCCCCCTGGCTTCGCCATTACCGCTCTCCTTCTCACTTGGTCTGTCCGGCCCAACCGTCGGGACCCCGCGGGTCGCACCAGGCGCTGTCAGCATAGGGTGCCCGGCTGGCAGCCGCGTGCCGCGGTGTCGGGGCCGACAGCCGCGTAGCGTTATCGGGTGACTCCGGGGCGGCGGGCAGTGCTGGCGGCGGTGACCGTGAACCTGATGGCAGTGCTGCCGCTCTTCCTAACCGGCGCGATGGCGGTGCAGATCGGCCGGGACTTTCAGGTCTCGCCAGCGACGGTGGCGATTCTTTCATCACTGTTCGCCGTTGCGACCATGGTCGGCAGCGCGCCGATGGGCCGCCGCGTAGGGCAGTGGGGCGTGCGCCGCAGTCTGCGCCTCAGCTCGCTGATCGCCGCCTGCGCCCTACTGCTCGCCGCTGTCAGCCCTGCGATCCCATTCTTGGGATTCGCCCTGCTGGTTGGCGGTTGCGCGAACGCCCTTGGACAGCCGGCCGGCAATGCACTGGTGGCAGCCCAAGTGTCACCGGCGCGGTTCGGCCTAGGCTTCGCGATCAAGCAGTCTGGTATCCCGCTGGCCACACTCCTGGGCGGATTGGCGGTGCCGTTGGTGGCGCTTCCCCTCGGTTGGCGAAGCACCTACCTGCTGGCGGCGGTTGGCGTGGTCGGCGCCATGTTGCTGGTGCCGGCCGACATGACCAGGTATCCAGGCCGGTCCGAATCGGCTGTTCCGAGTTCCTTGCGCAAGCCGCTGTGGCTGCTGGCCGCAAGTGTCAGCGCAGCGGTGATTGCCGCCACTTCCATCGGCGCGTTGGGGGCTGCGGGGGGCGTGGAGGTCGGATTCTCCGAATCCGCGGCCGGCTACCTCGTTGCTGCCGGCGGGCTGGCCGGTTTGGTGGTTCGGCTCGGATCGGGGGTACTGGCAGACCGGCTGCCATTCGATTCCCTGCACGCGATGGCAGTTCTCTGCGTACTGGGTGCCCTCGGCTGGCTCGCGATGGCGACGGATTGGATGGCCGCATATGCCATCGGTCTGGTGGTGGCCAACGCCTTTGGCTGGGGCTGGCCGGGACTGCAACACCTGGCGGTGGCGAGGCGATTTCCAACGTCCACCGCGGCCGCCAGCGGGGTGAGCCAGACAGGAGTCGCGGTCGGACTGCTGGTTGGACCGGCCATCCTCGGATTGGTGGCGGGCGCAGTCGGCTGGTCGTGGGTGTGGCTGGTCGCCGCGAGTGCGGCGCTGGTCGGGGCGGCCGGGGTCTGGTTCGCCGCGGCACGGATCCCGGTACCCGGGATTGCAGACTTCGGGGCATCGCGCGCCGGACGGCGGTAGGTTCAGCGCCATGAGTGATCTCGCGCACCCCGTAATCCGTTCAGATAAGGCCGCTTCGCTGCCGGTGATCTTCCTCGGGATCCTCGGTGCCATCCAGATGTCGGACCCGATGGTGGCGAATCTGGCCTTGGTGAAGGCCACAAAGGCGCTGAGTTTCAGCCCGTCGATGCAGGCACTCGCTGCCTCCATTTCGACGCTGGCACTTGCCGCGACGGTCGTGCCGTCCGGTGTTGTGGCTGACAAGATTGGTCGCCGCAAGATGCTGGTGATCGCGCTGCTGTTGGCGGCCATCGGCGATGTCATTGCGGCCATCGCCCCGGCGGCTCCGGTCTTCCTGCTGGGCAGGGCGATCACCGGTGTCGGTCTCGGCGCGGTGTTTGCCTGCTCCTTCGGCTTCGTCCGTTCGGTCACGACGGATCGGGCGTTCCCGCCGGCGCTGGGCATTTTCGCGGCGATGTGTTCGGTGCCGTTGTTTATTTTCCTGCCGCTCGGATCTGCGCTCGCCGGGGTGAGTTGGCGCGCGGCGTTCCTGATGATCCCGGTGGTAGCCGTGATCGGTGCCCTCTTGTGCTTCAAGATCTTGCCGAACCTGCCGCCAGTCGCGAGCGAGAAGAAGGAGTATTGGGGGCTGGTCGCGCTCGGTGTCGGCGTGGTCGCGCTGCTGATCGGGGTCAGCAGTATGGCGAAGAGCCTGACCTCGCCCAACACCCTGGTTCCGCTGGCGGTTGGCGTGCTGGCCATGGTTGCGTTCATCCAAATCGAAAAGCGAGCCAAGAATCCGACGTATCCGGTCTCGTTGTTCAAGAGTCCGCTGTTTCTCGTCGGAGCACTGGGCGGATTCGCCTGGAACGCAGCTTCAGCGGTCGGCCAGTTGTTGAGCGCGAACCTTTGGCAGTACGTCGATGGCTTCACCCCGTTCGCCGCTTCGCTTCGGCAAATGCCGATCATGGTCTTCAGTATTGTGGCCTCTATCCTCGCCGGGCGGATCATCGGCAAGGGGCGTTCTGCGGTGGGCGTGCTGGTGGTCGGCGGCGTCATCACGGCAGCCGGATTGGTCGGCGCGGGCCTCTTGGCCAGCCAGTCGTCAAGCCTGATCTTCCTGGTGGTGTTCTGCCTGGCCTTCTTCGGCTGTGGTGTGATGACGGTGCCGCAGAGCCAGATGTTCGTGCAGGAATCGCCACCGGCGTTCTACGGTCCGGTGACCTCCTCGCGAACTTGTGTCGGTCAACTTGCCTACGCGATCGGGCTGGCTGGCGGCGCCGCCATCGCCAGTTCCGTGACCGCGTCCAGATTGATCTCCGATGCCGGGCTTTCTTCGGAGGCGGCGTCTGAAGAGGTGGGCAAGTTCATCACCGGTGGGACGACCACCGTGGCGGATATCACCGGCTACTACACGGAAGGGTTCTCGGTGGCGATGTACGCATTCGCGGGCCTCGTGGGCCTGTGCACAGTCGTGATCCTGCTCCTCGGACGCAAGGCTTCGGCCCGTTCCAAGGAGCACGGCGCGGTCGCTAGCAGCAACGCGGCCGCCGCCGCAGCCTGACCGAACTGAACTGTGGAAGGAGCCCAGATGTCGGCATTGACCGTGTTCACGGCCAAGAGGTTCTACACGATGGAACCCACCCTCCCGACGGCAACGGCCGTCGCAGTGTTGGACGGGCGGGTGGCCGGCA
>JAUPKM010000286.1 GCA_030837445.1 Actinomycetota bacterium | reverse complement strand
GTCCGTCACCGCTTCCGCGAAGATCGTCAGCGCGAGGACACCTGTCTCACCGTGACCGACCTTCTGAAGGACGGCGACGTACCTGAGTTTCTGCCCCAGTACGGTGAGCCGCAGACTCGCCCACCAGGTGCCACCGGTGATGTTGGTGTAGAAGTCCGCGGTACAGCTCGACGAGCCGCGCGATCTCGCTGTCGGCCTGCTCAGGAGGACAGAAGAGAAGACCTGGACGCAGCGGGCTGCGGACCAGCCGCCCGAACTGGTCGACAGCATCGTGAGTGGCCTGAGCGCGGCAGATAGTCACGTGAAGCTGACGGATGAGGAAGGCACTGACATCGGAATCGTCGGCGTCCGTGTCGCTCGTCGTCTCCGACAGGAACTCCAATGCCTCGAATTGCGCCCTGATCGTCTCCAGCGCGCCCTCTTCGATACCGCCCTCCCGTGCTGCGACCTCGGAACTCAACCCCTCTGCGATCAGCGCTTGAGTGACTCCCCAGTCGACGTCGTAGAGCCGCTCGATGATTCCGGTCTCGATCGCGTGCCGATGGTAAACCGTTGGCCGGTGGTGGGGGAGGACCGGCACGATCGTCGACGTGGATGCGATCGCCAACGCCCTGCGGGGGCAGGCCGTGGACCTCGGGGCGGAGACGCGCGGACCGCTCTCCGCCCTGCGCGGGTGCCCGCAGAGCGTGGCGTTCCACGCCGAGGGAGACGTCGCCACGCACACGGAATGGGTCTACGACCTCGCCTGCGAACGGGCGGAGGCCTACCTCCGTGACGGCGGGGACCCCGTGCAGGCCTCGACCTTGCGTCTCGCCGCGCTGCTGCACGACGCCGGCAAGCCGGCGACCACCACCCGGGTCGCGGACGGCGTCTACGCCTCCCGGGGGCACGACCTGGCCGGGGCAGCCCTGTTCGGCGAGATCGCCCACACCCATCCCGTCGTGGCAGACCTGCCGCTCGGGGCGCGGGCCGGGACGCAGGCATTGATCCGTGACCACATGTGGGCCTATGCCGCGGACCGCCTGTCGCGGGGAGCGGCGCTGCGGATGACGCACGACACCGATCCCCGGCTGCTCGCCGCGCTGTGGGACTGCGACGCCCGGGGCCGCGTCTGTGACGACGTCCGTGACGTCGAGGACAGGGTCGGCTACGCCCGTCTGGTCCTGGACGACGTCGGCGCGGAACAGCCGGACCGGTTCGGGGTGCTCGCGCTCGCCGATCCGGCGCGGGCGAGTTCCCCGAGGGCGTGGAGGGAGGTGTTCCGCGCCGTGGCGAACGGCGAGATCACGGACGTCGGAGCGGCAGCGGCCGCGTTGGCCGCCGCGGAGCGGCACTCCATGGGTGGCAGCCTGACGTACACGATCGGGCTGCCCGGACTCGGCAAGTCGACGTGGGCTCGCGAGGTGTGGCAACCGGCGACCGACGGGGTCGTGCTGTCCGCCGAGGGGTCCCGCCGCCGTGACCGGCGGGCGGCGACGTCCCAGGTGCTGTCCCTGATCCCGACGTTGCTGGCTCGTGGGGCGGACATCTGCGTCGACGCGACCCACCTGGTCCGCACGACCCGTGACGTGCTCGTCGCCTACGCCGGGCGGTACGGAGCGGCAGTGCACGCGGCGTACTTCCACGGGCGGTTAGCCCTGGCGCTCGACCGCCAGCGAACCCGGCCGTCCGCTGACGCCGTCCCGGACGGACGGGTCGCCGCGATGACCCGTGCGCTGCGCTGGCCCACTCCGGACGAGTACCAGACCCTCACCGTCGTCGAACCAGGCGGGGCCATGTGGGACTACGCCCCGGTCACCCGCTGGCTGACAAGCGACGAAGCGGCCCGCCTGGCGCCGGTGACGGCCGCCACCTGGACCGGCCGGGTAGCGGAGGCACGGCGGCGATGACCAGCGCCGAGCGGGTGAAGTACCCGCGGACCCCTCACCTCCCCTCCTCGCCGGGGGCCGCCGCCGATGACGTCGTCCTCGCGGCCGGCGACCTGCTCGCGGGCCGTCAGATCGTGCTCACCGAGAAAATGGACGGCGAGAACACCACGATCGGCACCCTCGCCGGGCCCGATGGTCAGCATGGGTATGTGCATGCCCGCAGTACCGATTCGGGGCCGCACCCGTCGCGGTCGTGGGTCCGTGCCCTCGCGTCCACCCTTCACCCCGAGCTGCCGGCGGGGATGCGGATCTGCGGGGAGAATCTCTACGCGAGGCATTCCATCGGCTATGACGATCTGCCGACCTACTTTCTCGTGTTCGGCGTCTGGCAGAACGACGCCTGCCTGTCCTGGGACGACACGGTGGAGTGGTGTGCGCTGCTCGGCCTGACGCTCGTCCCCGTCCTGTACCGGGGACCGTTCGTCAGCGAGGCACATCTGCTCGACGTCTGGCGGGACCGTCGCGACCCACGAACGAGCGAGGGTTTCGTCGTCAGGGACGCCGCTGCGTTTCCCCGGGTGGAGTTCGCCGTCCGGGTCGGCAAGTGGGTCCGCCCGGGACATGTGCAGACCGGCCAGCACTGGATGACCACGGCCGTCGTCCCCAACGGCCTCGCCCCCTCGTCAAGTCCCACTCGTTCGAGTGGGGTCAGCTGGCCGGTGACTTGGCTGGGATGTGGTCGCGGTGGGTAGCCGGTGGCTGCGTTGGCAGGTGGTCGGATGATCACGAATCTGCCGAAATGAGTGTGTTCATGTTTGGGTAGTTGACTGCCTCAGATAAGTATAGTTCGTGTGCTCATGTTTGGGTGATCAGGTGGCTCACGTCTGGTAGTTTGATCTCATGTCGGCAGAGTCGGGGTTGATCGCGAGGCGTGTGAGCGGGGTCTTGACGCGCTTGGTGACGGAAGAACCGGTCATCGCCCTGCACGGGCCACGGTCGGTGGGCAAGTCGACCGTGTTGCGGATTCTGGCGCACGAGTACGGCGTCGAGGTGATCGACCTGGACGACATCGAGGTGCGGGATGCGGTCGCAGGGAACCTTGGGGCGGTCATCGCTGGCAAGGCTCCGCTGTGCATCGACGAGTACCAACGGGTCCCGGAGGTTCTGGATGCGATCAAGACGCGCCTGAACCGCGAAGGCAGCCGTCCCGGCCTCGCCGTGATCACCGGTTCGACCCGTCAGGACGCGCTGCCCTCGACGGCGCAGGCTTTGACCGGCAGGCTCCACACCGTCACGATCTGGCCGTTGTCGCAAGGGGAACTCGAAGCCAGCAATGAGAACTTCCTGGAGGCCCTCCGCGCAGAACCCGACCAGGTCGTGGCCCGGCATCCTGCCTCGGACACTACTCGCGAGGACTATGCCGCCAGGGTCTGCGCAGGTGGGCTTCCCCTTGCCGTGCGCCGGTCACAGACGGCCCGGGCGCGCTGGTTCGACGACTTCGTCCGCCAGTCCGTCGAGCGGGACGCCCTCGAACTGAGCAGGGTGCGTCAGCGACAGTCGCTCGTGGAACTGCTGACCCGCCTGGCCTCCCAGACCGGGCAGTTACTCAACATCACCAAGGTTGCGGAAGCTATCGGTGTGGAACGCAAGACCGCAGAGGCTCACCTGCGGTTGCTGGAGGACCTCTTCCTGGTGGTCCGCCTGCCGGGCTGGGGTAAGACCTTGCGTTCGCGGGTGAGCGTGCGACCGAAGGTCCACCTGGTCGACTCGGGCCTGGCAGCCCGGCTGCTGCGTCTCACCCCATCCAGGCTCGCAACCCTGGATCCGGCCGCGCTCACCGACTTCGGAAACCTGCTGGAGACCTTCGTGGTCGGCGAACTACGCAAACAGGCGTCCTGGCTCGACGAGCAGATCACGCTCGGGCACTGGCGGACCAGCGACGGGACGGAGGTCGACCTCGTCGCGGAGTTCGACGACGGACAAGTCCTCGCCTTCGAGGTCAAGGCGAACCAGAGGATTGCTGGCACAGACGTATCCGGCCTCCGACAACTACGCGACGCCCTCGGATCCCGGTTCCGCGCCGGAATCGTTCTCACCACCGGCCGGCGCACGTACACCCAGTCCGACCGCATCCACGTCATGCCGATCGACCATCTATGGCGACCCACCCCGTCGAACATCACCGCCGATTGATGTCAGCATCCGGAGATGCCACCGAGCGGATGCGCACGTCCATGTCTCTGGGGCCGCGCCAGATGAGCGGCCCGGCAGGTGATTCCTACCTGATGTCGAACGATGAAGCGCCCTCGCGCGACATAGCATCAGCATCGGAACCGACTGCCTGAGCACCTCCGGCGAAGCGTCCGTGCCGTCGAGGCTGACAGGCCGATCCACGAGCTCAGCGTCGCGGCGTAAGCGCCGTCCGGAACTGCCGCGAGACGCCTCGGTGTGACGAGGCCGCGTGTGAAGCTGGCGGCCCTGTTCGCAACAGTGCGACGTGAGGTAGCGTGCGAGATCGTTATGAAGCTGCTCGGGGCCGTCGACGACCAGCGCTGGATACAGCCGTTCGTATGGGGCTTGTTGACGATCTACGACGCCGAGGCTGACGTCGAGATCCCGGACATCACCGGCGACGATGACATCAGCGCCTCGACGACCATGATCGCGGTCCCCGTCCTTCACGGTGCGGACGTCGAGATCCCCGAAGACACCGACCCGAACGAGCCGATCCCGCCGGCGCAGGTCACGGTGACCGTCGTCGGTCGGGAACTTGACACCCCGGCGGAGTTCACTGGGCAACTGGACTGCCCCTCAGGTCGGCTGGCCATCGGCGATCTCGAGAACAAGCGGGTAGCCCACGTGCCGACGGGTACCTTGCTCGTGGACATCCAGCGCGAGCCGAGGAAGTTCACCGAGCACGTGACGCTGTCCATCCGGTCCAGTGGCTGACGCCGGGGCTCACGGTCGGACCAAGCTCTGCACGTAGTCCACGAGAAGCATCGTCCGCTTCTGCCACGGTGAGGGTGGCTACGCTCGCCCGATCATGCCGCGAGTCTCGTGTCGGGGGAGCGGCCCGTCCGTATCGGAGTGTGCTTGGGGTGGACACGGCTGGGTCAGGCGCTGTCAACAGTGCGAGGGGTGCGGAAAGGGCGGACTCCGCGACGATCCAATCGGATAAAGCACCACGAATCAGGTGGGTCATCTTCCTGACCCTTTTGTCATGCCTGGTCAGGGTGAAGGTGTGAAGGATCAGGAAGATGCCAGTGGTTATGAAGACAAGATTCTTCCGACGTGGTGCCTATCGGATGACAGGTATCGCGGCTGGCTGGCACGATCCGGCGCCTGCGGTCCAGGTCCTGCGTTGTTGGTGCCCACTGACTGCGGAGTGATATCGTGAGATATCGCATGGGAGGTGGTTGAGATGAACCTACTCGTCAGGGACATCCCTGAGAACGTGGTGTCCGCGCTCGACGCCGATGCCGAGCGCCTCGGCCTGTCGCGGAGCGAGTACCTCCGCCGGATCCTCACCCAGGCCACCGCCCGGACCGGCCACAGCGTCACCGTGGCTGAGCTGGCCAGCTTCGAGGACATCTTCTCCGACCTCGCCGACCCTGCTGTCATGGACGACGCGTGGCGCTGACGGCGTGGCTGGTCGACAAGTCGGCCTTGGTCCGGCTTTCGGCCAGCCCGGATGCCCAGGCCTGGGCCGACCGCATCAGTCGCGGCCTGCTGCACGTCACCACGGTGACCCTGTTGGAGGTCGGGTTCTCGGCCCGGTCCGGCCCCGAGCTGCGCGCGTCATCACAACGGCCCCCGCTCTCACTGCTCCCCGTGGAATGCATGACGCCAGCCGCCGAGCGGCGCGCCGTCGAGGTCCAGCAAGCCCTGGCCGATCGTGGCATGCACCGGGCACCCTCCATACCCGATCTCCTCATCGCCGCAGTCGCCGAACGATCGGGGCTGACCGTGCTCCACAATGACAAGGACTTCGACCTGATCGCCAGCATCACAGGCCAAGCCGTAGAGACCCTCCGGCTGCCCTGACAGCCCGGCCAGGGGCCTTCAGCGCCGGTTGGTGGACGCGGCGCTCCAAGGCCGGCACCGATCGGACGTCCTGGACGAGGTCGCGCTGGACGCCGCCCTCGAGTTCGGCGCGACCTCTCCGCCGCCCGGGGTCGGAACGGCGGCGGCGCCAGCCAAGCCCTTCTACGCCGCCCATCTCGCGGTCGTGAACGGGCACGACTCCGCCGAAGTCTTAAGGCACCTGCTTGGTGGCTGCGACGCGGACGGGGCCGATTGTGCTCCAGGTGAGGACTTGCCATGAGCGTCGATGAGAAGATGACCTCGACCGTCCGTCTGTGGTACGACAGGTGTAGGAGGTTGGCGTTGGAGGCCAATGCACTGAGCCCGCGTGATCTCTTTGGGGGCAAGGAGCACTATGAGATCCCGGCGTTCCAGCGCCCGTATGTGTGGAGCGAGGAAGACCAGTGGGCGCCTCTCTGGGACGATGTCGTGCGGGTCGCCGAGGACTACATTGCCGCGAAGTCTGCGGATCCTGATGCGGTTCCGGAGGGCCACCATTTCCTCGGGGCCGTTGTTTACGAGTCGAGAAAGCCGGTCGCAGGTGATGTGACGCGGCATGACGTCATTGACGGTCAGCAGCGAATGATGACGATTCAGTTGCTTCTCGATGCGGCGCAAGAGGTCGTTGAACGCCGCGGCCATGACGACGTCGCTGAGTCGCTCGGAGGGTTGATTCTCAACGCGGCAACAAAGTTCATGGGGAAACGCGAGCGCTTCAAGCTGTGGCCCTCGCAGGCCGACCGGGGCGCGTTCGAATATGCGATGGACCATGCTGGCGAGTGGTCGGGCGAGCATCGAATCATCGACGCACATCGCTTCTTCAAGCAAGAGGCTGAGCGGTGGATCGGTGGCGTCGCAGACGAAGACGGCGTGATACCCCCTGGTGACGAGGCGCTGCGTGTTGAGGCGCTGAGCTCGACCCTTGAGGACCGTCTGGTTCTGGTGGCCATCAACCTGGCCGGTCATGACGACGCTCAGTTGATCTTCGAGACGCTCAACGACCGGGGGACGCCTCTGCTCAAGGCCGACCTCGTCAAGAACTGGGTGTTCCGCAAGGGCGAGAGGCTCGGTGCTGACGTCACGGCGTGGGCTGAGCGCCGATGGGCCGAGTTCGACGGCGTGTGGTGGCGTGAAGAGATCCGCCAGGGCAGGCTCAGTCGGTCACGCATCGACATTTTCTTACAGTACTGGTTGACGATGCGTCGTCAGGAGGAACTCAAGGCCGAACACACTTTTCGGGTTTTTGTAGAGTATGCCGAGCCGCGTATGAACAACGTGGCGGCCGCGGACGGTTTTCTGGCGGAACTTCGCCGCGATGCGGATACCTATCGCAACCTTGCGCAGCTCGACGAGAATACCCCGGAGGGACGGTACTACTCGCGAGTCATTGAACGGCTCGAACTTGCCGTCACTACCCCGGTATTCCTCTGGTTGTTGTCCAAGAACCATGGTATCCCCGTCGGTCAGATGCGTACGGGCCTCGAGTCGTTAGAGAGCTGGGTGATCCGTCGCACTCTGTTAAGGATGCCGACGAAAGATATGAACAAGTTCGCCGTCGCGACGCTCAAGATGCTCGATGACTCAGAGCCCGAGCAAGCCGGCGAGCAGATCGTGACCTTCCTGTCGCAGCAGACCGCCGAGACGCGGATCTGGCCGTCCGATGCGCGGCTTACCGCCTCGCTCCCGTCGAGCCGGTTGTATGGCAATCTCCGGCAGGACCGACTCCGCGTAGTGCTCGGCGCCGTGGAGCAGCACTGGCGAGGTCAGAACTCGATGCACGAGGCGGTGACCCTCCCTCCTGCGCTCGAGATCGAACATGTAATGCCTCAAGGCTGGCGCGCGCACTGGGACCCTGAGCCGAGACTCGGTCCGGAGGCTGCGGCACAACGCGACGTACTCGTCAACACCATCGGCAACCTCACGCTGGTCACGAAGTCGCTCAACGGTTCGCTCTCGAACCGCCCCTGGACTGACGCCGATGCGTCGGGGATTACGGACGGCGGCCTCCCGGGTGTCGGGAAGCGGAGACTCCTCGAGAAGTTCAGCCTGCTGGTCCTGAACAAGAAGATCCTCGATGGTCATCTCGACGCTTGGACCGAAGAAGACGTGCGCGAGCGCTCCGCGGCGCTGGCTACGGCGATCTGCGAGGTATGGCCGGGTCCCGATCTTGAAGTTCACGAGGCTGCGAGCGAGGCCGCCACGGCACTGCCGATCGGAGAACTCGACGCGAAGCCCTGGTCCGGCCTCGACGTCGAACGCCTCGCGACAGAGGCTGGCGAATCGATGCGGACCGTTCTCGACACGCTGTCCGCGGAGCCGGGCAAGTGGTGGCGCAACGCCGATTTCCTCGCGGCAGGCGTGTTCCAGTCGGCACGGCACGCACCATCTGCCCTCGGTGCCCTCACGCTCAAGGCCCGGGGGAGCTTTGGGAGAGCCAACCCACCTGTCGAATACACCAAGATCGGATCCGACTGGTACTGGGCGGTCAGCGAGGAGTTCGCGACGCGATGGAGAAGCGCACGCGGGTGCCGCTGACGAAGCAGGCCGCCGGCCCACGTGGAGTCCATGTCGGAGTGGCAAGGCACTTCGACCGAGGCCGACCTCACACAGGGGGATGCCGCAGGCGGGTACGGCATGGCGTCCGGTCATGCCGCGAGCCGGGCGGGTCGGCTGCGATGGCCCTGGCAGGTACGGTGGCGGCGTGGAGTCCTGGGGTGCGGACCGGTACGGCAGTCCCTGCCGCGAGTGCGGGTTCGACTGGTTGTTGACACCCGAAGACGCCATCATGTGGATCTCGCGGCTGTCGTCGTTGTTGGATGCCGCCGCGTTGCCGCCCGATGGGCTGAAGCGCCGTGGAAGCGGTGGCTGGTCGGTCGTCGAGTACGTGGGCCACATCGGCGACAACCTGCGTCAATGGGCGGAGCGGGTGCAGGCCGTGCGGCTCACCGGACAGCCCCATGTGGGTGGATACGACCCGGATGCTCTTGCGGTGGCGCGGGGTTACTCGGCTCTCCCCTTGGCTGCCGTCGTCTGGTCGACCTCCCAAGCTGTGGGCGAGTGGATCAGCGTCCTTCGTCCGGCGCTGCACGAGGCCATCGAACTGGATCACGCGGGGAGGGGCCGACAGCGCGCTGAGGATGTGGCCCGCAACAACTGCCACGACGCCTTCCACCACCTGTGGGACATCCAGCAGATTCTTCAGGGCGACCGCCCCTGACACGGCGGCGCCTACCCCAGCCCTCCGCGTCCGATGCAGGAGGTGCATCCTCATCTGGCCGTTCTGGACGCGGCGAGGCGTCTGCTGCGCGGTGACCCTGCGTGGTGGGGTGGGGGAAGGCGGGCTCTGGACTGATGCAGTGCTGGCGCCGGGATCATGGCTGGCTCCAGCCCTGACGAAAGCGTTGGGGTTCCTGCCAGAATGGCGGGCGTGGAGGAGGCCACCGGGAGTCTGCCGTTTCGCTGGGACCTGGTCACGCCGGACCAGTTCGGCACGCTGCTGACGGCCACCGCTCTGCGGGATTCCACTTCCGGGTGCCTCGCCGGTCGTCGCAGGGATCATCGACTCCGCCCGTGTCGCGCCTGGTAGCGATTTGATCTCAACGAGTCTCCTCATGCTCGTCAAGGACCTCGACCGAGACCTGTGACAAACCGCTGGCCGCCGACGGGGGAGGACAGGCACGATCGTCGGCGTGGATGCGATCGCCAACGCCCTGCGGGGGCACGACCTGGCCGGTGCAGCCCTGTTCGGCGAGATCGCCCACACCCATCCCGAGGTGGCCTGCCTGCCGCTCGGGGCGTTCGCCGGGACGCAGGCGTTGATCCGTGACCATATGTGGGCCTATGCCGCAGACCGCCTGTTGCGGGGAGCGGCGCTGCGGATGACGCACGACACCGATCCCCGGCTGCTCGCGGCGCTGTGGGACTGCGACGCCCGGGGCCGTGTCTGTGACGACGTCCGGGACGTCGAGGACAGGGTCGGCTACGCCCGTCTGGTCCTGGACGACGTCGGCGCGGACCGGCCGGACCGGTTCGGTGTGCTCGCGCTCGCCGATCCGGTGCGGGCGAGTTCCCCGAGGGCGTGGAGGGAGACGTTGTGGAGTGGTGCGCGCTGCTCGGTCTCGCGCTCGTCCCTGTCCTGTACCGGGGTCCGTTCGTCAGCGAGGCGCATCTGCTCGGCGTCTGGCGAAACTGCCGTGGCCCACGGACGAGTGAGGGATTCGTCGTCCGGGACGCCGCTGCGTTCCCCCGGGCCGAGTTCGCCGTCCGGGTCGGCAAGTGGGTCCGCCTGCGACATGTGCAGACCGGCCAACACTGGATGACCACGGCCGTCGTCCCCAACGGCCTCGCAGGCTCGACTCGGTCGCCTGAGGCTCGTTCGGGTTGGTGCGACGGATCTACTGGGCCGGAAAAGCAACCTTGACCGGGTTCGGTGGCGACACCTGGGTGTGAGGAGCCCTCCATCGCGCCTTCCCTGTCAGGCAGGGCGGGACGAGAACGACGGTGCGGTGGGCGGCTCGTGGTGAGCACCGAGTACTCCTGGAGTTGTTCATGAATCTATCCGCTGCGCACGTGTCCGGACGCCGGTCCACCGGGTGGCGATCTTCCGGACGGCGTTCCCGGTGGCTTCTCGTGGCTGGCACCGTGGCGCTCGCGATCGGAGTCCCTGTCGGCCTCGCGGCGAGCAGCCCGGCCTCGGCCGCCGTGTCCTGCCGGGTCGACCACGCGGTGGTCTCCCAGTGGCCCGGCGGGTTCGTGGCGAACGTGACGATCACCAACTCCGGGACCGCCGTCAACGGCTGGACGCTGACCTGGACGTATCCCGGGGACCAGAAGATCGACTCGGCGTGGAACGCGACGGTCGTTCAGCAGGGGTCCTCCGTGACGGCGAAGAACGCCGACTACAACGGGTCGATCGCCTCGGGCACCACCACGTCGTTCGGGGTGCACGGCACGACCACGGGGACGACGAATCCGGCTCCCGCCCGGTACGCCCTGAACGGCATCACCTGCGGGAGCAGCAGCGGCGGCAACGGCGGCGGGAGTGCCTCCTCGTCGACGACCGCGACGGCCAGGACGACCGCGACGACCAGGACGACGGCGCCGACCACCGCGACGGCGTCGACGACCGGTCCGGCCGGGAGCTGGGCGCAGTGCTCGTCGGACCAGTGGGCGAAGATCACCGACGGCTCCTACACGCTGTACAACAACATCTGGGGCGGCGGCGCCGGGACCCAGCAGCTGTGCGCGAACGGTCACAGCAACTGGAGGGTGGTCGCGACCCATCCGGAGACGAGCGGCGTCAAGTCGTACCCGAACGCCTCGCTGACCCTGAACCGCAAACTCAGTTCGATGAAGAGCCTCACCAGCAGTTTCGACGTCTCGGTGCCGAGCGGCGGCTCGTACTCGACGGCTTATGACCTGTGGGCGGACAACAACGCCTACGAGGTGATGGTGTGGATGAACAAAGCGGGCGCGGTCGGTCCGATCGCGGGCAGCTACGACGCGAACGGCGCGGTCCCGAGCGCGTCGAACGTCTCCGCCGGCGGCCACACCTGGAACATCTATCGGGGGTCGAACGGCTCCAACGCCGTCTACTCGTTCGTCCGCACCTCGGACACGACGTCCGGGACTGTCGATCTCCTCGCGTTGTTCACGTGGCTGAAGACGAACGGCTGGTGGGGCGACGTGACGCTCGGCCAGCAGCAGTTCGGTTACGAGATCACCGGTGCTCCCGGCGGCCTGACGTTCACGACGAAGAGCTACGACCTCCGCTACAGCTGAGCTTCGGTTCAGCCGAGGCCTGGTTCAGTGGGGGCCCAGCGAGGAGCGGAGCTGCGCCCCGAGCAGGTCCATCCGCCGCGGGCTCACCTGCTTGTCCGGGGGACACCCCAGGTAGGAGAAGATCGCCGGGCCACGCCTGTCGTAGGGGTGGTCCGGCGATCTCGGGACGACGTGGAAGTGGACGTGGGCGAAGCCCGGGGCCTCGGCGAACTGGACGACGTAGGTCTTCTCGCAGCCGGTCACCGCGTGGAGGGCCCGGGAGAGCCGTACCTGCCAGGTACCGAGGAGCCCCGCCTCGGCGTCCGACAGCTCGGCGATCGTTGTGACGTGACGGCGGGGCATGAGGATCAGCCAGGCCTCCAGGGAGGTACCGGTCGCGTGGGCCACCCGCCAGTGATCGTCGTGGGCGATCCGTTCCCTGATCGGTAGACGGTCGAAGAGCCGCTCCTGCGCGCAGGTGTAGCAGGTGTCCATGGTCACCATGGAGATCACCGTACGGGATCGAGCCCAGGGAACCTGCCGGGACGGCGCCCGAGGATGCCACCAGAACAGGGGACGCTGCGGAGGGTGCCCGGGAACATCGCTGCGTGGTCAACCGTCAGACTGGTCACGTGTCGACGGGAACGAGGAAGACCTGATGGGTGCCCTGGGCGGCGTCGTCGCCGGGATCGTCGTGGTCATGCTGATCACCGGGTTGACGGCCTACTTCGTCGCGCAGGAGTTCGGGTACATGGCGGTGGACCGGGCCCGGCTGCGGGCAGCCGCGGAGACCGGTGACGTGAGCGCGCGCCGGGCCCTGGCGGTGACCGGGCGGACGTCGTTCATGCTCTCCGGGGCGCAACTGGGGATCACGGTCACCGGGCTGATCGTCGGTTACCTGGCCGAACCGATGATCGGTCGAGGGCTCACCGAGCTGCTGGGGTTGACGGGGATTCCGGCCGGGATCGGTGCGGCGGCGGGCATGCTCCTGGCCCTGGTGGTGGCGACCGTCGTCCAAATGGTGTTCGGTGAGCTGGTTCCGAAGAACCTCGCGATCGCCAGGCCCGAGCCGACGGCGCGGTGGCTGGCCCGGTCGACGTCCCTGTACCTCGCCGTGTTCGGCCCGGTGGTGCGGGTGTTCGACGGCGCCTCCAACCTGTTGCTCCGCCTCGTCCGGATCGAACCGGTCCACGACGTCGAACAGGCCGTCACCGCCCGTGATCTCGAAGCGATCATCGATGAGTCCCGGGACAGCGGCGACCTGCCTGCCCACCTGTCCCTGCTGCTGGACCGGATGTTGGACTTCGGCGATCGCAGTGCCCGGGAGGCGATGATTCCGCGACCGCGCGTGGCGACGGTGCCCGTCGACGAGCCAGCCTTACGGCTGCTGCGCCGGATGGGGCGGGCGCACTCGCGGTACCCCGTCGTCGGCGAGAGCGTGGACGACGTCCTCGGCGTGGTGGTCCTGCGGGACGTTCTGTACCGGGAGGTGGCCGACCTGCACGGGCGAACCGCTGGCGATCTCATGCGGCCCGCGTTGCTGATGCCTGACACGGTGAGGCTGACGGACGCGCTCCAGCAGTTGCGGGAGGCCGGTGAGGAGTTCGCCTGCGTCCTTGACGAATACGGCGGCCTGGCGGGCATCCTCACCGTCGAGGACATCGCCGAGGAACTGGTCGGAGAGATCACGGATGAACACGATCCGGCGGTGGCGGACCTGGCATCACCGGGCCTGGCATCACCGGGCCTGGCACCGTCGGTCCCGTCGCTCCCGAGCCGGGGGTGGGTCGTTCCCGGGTCGACGCACATCGACGAGGTGGAGCGGCTGATCGACCACGACCTGCCCCACGGGCACTACAACACCGTCGGAGGACTGGTCATCGCCGTGCTGGGGCGCCTGCCTGATCCTGGCGACGCCGTCCTCGTCGACCTGTCGCCCCCACCCGGAGCGGACGAGGACGACGACGCCCCGAGACGGCTGGAGATCACCGTGCAGTCCGTGCAACGCCGGGTGCCCGAGACGGTGCGTCTGCGCCATGTCCCCGCCCCGGTGCCGTCGGACGCCGGAAACCCGGAGGGGGAGTAGGACATGTCGCCTCTGCTGGCGTTCTCGGTGGCCACGGGCCTGATCGTGCTGAGCGCCCTCTTCGTGGCGGTGGAGTTCGCCATGATCGCCGCGCGCCGTCACCGGTTGGAGCGGGCCGCGCAGGACAGTGCGGCGGCCCGGGTCGCCCTGCGAAGCTCCCGGGACCTGTCCCTTCTGCTCGCCGGGTCGCAGTTGGGGATCACCCTGTGCACCCTCGGCCTCGGGGCGGTGGCGAAACCCGCCGTCCACGACGTCCTGCTGCCGCTCTTCGAGGCGTGGGGGATGCCGACCGGCACCGCTGACGTCGTCGCCTTTCTGCTCGCCCTCGTCGCGGTGACCTTCGTCCACCTCGTCGTCGGCGAGATGGCTCCCAAGTCGTGGGCCATCGCCCACCCGGAGCGGGCGGCGATCCTGCTCGCCGTCCCGATGCGGGTGTTCATGATCCTGACTCGCCCCTTGCTGAGGGGCCTCAATGGGCTCGCCAACGCCTGCCTGCGGTGGGTCGGCGTCGAACCGGTCGACGAGGTGGCCGTCGGCCACACCCCCCAGACCCTTCAAGCCCTCGTGGACCACTCGGCCGAGGTCGGTGCCCTGGAGGAGACGCGGAGGGCCCAGCTCCTCACCGTGCTCGAACTCGACGACGTCACCCTGCGTGATGTCGTCCGGCGGTCGTCGCTGGCCGGGGTCGCCCTGGGCGACGACGCCGCGCGGATCCGGCGGGTCGCGCGCGACAGCGGCCACCTGCGTCTGGTCGTGCGCCGTGGCACCGACGTCGTCGGCGTGGTCCACGTCCGTGACGCTCTCGACGTCACCTCCGGCACGACCGCCGAGGACCTGATGCGACCCGTCCTCACCCTGGACGCCGCCGACCGCGTCTACCCCGCGCTCGCCACGATGCGCCGGCGCCGCAGCCAGTTCGTGATCGTCATGGACGGCGGAGCCCTGCTGGGCCTGGTGACCATGCAGGATCTGCTCGACCGGCTCCTGCCGTTCTCCCCGGCGGCTGATGGTGGCGTTCCCGCCGGAGGGGTCCGCGGAGCCTGAGCGTCCTGGGCCCGAAGGCCCATCCGGTGGGGTCCGGCGGCTCTCGCGGAGGGTCTGGCCGGGTCGTGATTCTGGCGGCATGAGTTCCGATCGCGCCTATGGCCGTGCCGCCTTCGAGCCACATCCGGCGATTGTCGTCGGGGTGGCTCTGCGCACCGGGTTGATCATTCTTGGGCTCACTTTCGTTTTGGGATTGCTGGTTTTGCCTGCGGCGGGAGAGATCCTGTCCGTGATGTCACCCGGGGTGATTTTGGGTGTTCTCATCCTGGTGTCGACGTCTCTGCGGTTTGTGGCGGGGGTTTTCGGGGCTCGGTTGTTGCGCCGTCGGTATGGGACGACGAGTCGTACTGAGGCGTTGGCGAGCGTTGTTGCCGGTGCTGCTGTTGCCTGGGCCGTATATGTCGGTTTGGTCTTTCTTGCGGGGGAGCCGGGCAGTAGTTGGGGACGGCTTCTGTGGGAGCTGCCGCGGTGGATCGTCGAGGCGGGCATCGGAGCCATCCTGATCGCCCCCGGTGAGTCCGAGCCGCCGGACCCGGCGTTGTCCCGGTTCACCCGTTTCCGGCGTAGCGACGTGGGGGCGGCATCCCTCGAATACGCCGGGGTGATGTTCGTCGCCGTTGTCGTCGTCGGCTCGGCGGTAGGGCTGCTCACTCCGGTCGGTGAGGTGTTCGCCGCGAAGATCTGTGAGGCTTTCGGCACGACGTGTGGCACCAATGCCGCCGAGCAGCGCGCCAAAGACCTCAAGGTCACCTGTACCCAGTACAAGCGAGACAGGGACCTGGGCTACAACGTCGTCTTCGAAGGGGTGCGAGGACAGCGCAAGGACGCCGACAGCATCACCAAATACGGTGACGGCAGTGCCACCGTGGTCACGTCCCAGGGCAGCGGGATCGGTCTGGACGGAGGCAGCTCGATCAAGAACTTGCCTTTGGGGTACAAGCTCAACGCCACGATCAGCGGAGACCTCGGGTATGTCTACCGGTTCCCGCAGGAGTACGGGGGCGACCAGGCCGCCCAGGACTTCGTCGACGACCGTCGCAGCGGGTGGCAGGAGGCGGCCCAGATCACCGTCCCCCAGTTGCAGACCATCGAAGAGGGTGCCACTCGAGCGGCCGACGGCGTCTCGAACTGGGTGCAGGACGACGTCATTCCCTTCTTCGGCGGGGACAAACCCAGCAAACAGGACCTTGCCGAGCGCGAGAGGGACCAGAGGAAGAACACCGCGGACGCGATCCAGGTGTCGATGAGCTTGCAGGGCTCCGTGGGGATCGAGGCCGGGAACGGCGTCAAGCAGAAGACCGGCAACAAGACGTCGACCGGGGCCGATGAGACGGTTCCCGCGGGTGGTGCCCTGCGCGCCGATGCCAAGGCGTCGATGGAGGTCAAGGGCGCCATGACGGTCGGCCTGGACACGGGACAACCCGACTCCGTCGCCTCGTCCTTCACCGGATCGGTCAAGGTCGACGCGGAGGGCACCCTGATCGCGGGTGGGAACGACACCTCGGGGATTCTTCCCTTCATCGCGTACAAGGGTTCGGCCGGGGCCGGCGGCTCGTACACGGTCAGCTACGACGACGCGGGGAACCCGAAGAAACTCGTGATGACCGGCGAGTACAAGGCTGGCTACGGCGGGGGGATCCAGTTGCCCGGGGGACGCAAGATCGGAGGTAAGGGGCTCAACCAACAGATCGACACGCACGAGTACACGACGATCCTCGACCTCGACACGAGCACTCCGGAAGGTAAGGCCAACCGTGAGGCCTTCGACCAGTTCTTCGTCACGACGGGAGTCGATGTCGGGGGGAAGCAGGCGCGGATGTCCGTCCCCCTCGCCGGAGGTGATCCGGTCAGTCTCGCGACACGGATGGCTCCGCTGGCCGCCCGGGTGAGCGCCGATGCGTTCGTGGTCGAGTCCACCTACGCCGACAGCAAGACGGAGGGCGGGGGCGATCTGAAGGTCTCGGGATTCGGGATCGGCGGTTCGAAGAACTCCACCACCCGGTCACTGATCGACGCCAAGGGGTACGACATGCGCAACGGCGGCCAGGAGGTTTCTCTGGCGAACTGTGAGGGGAAGTAGATGAATGTCCCATCGGGAGGCGTCACCTTCCTGGTTGTCTTCGCCGCGGCGCTCGTCTACTTCGCGATCAGCTTCGCGAGGACCGGCCGTACCTCGGTCCCGGAGACGAAGGACCGGGAGGTGAGGTGGGTCGAGGGGCGAGCGAGGATCCTCGACGTCAAGATCGTCAAAGAGGTTCAGGGAGTCATCGACCCCAGCACCTACACCTCTCGCAGCGCCTACGCCGTCGTGAGAACCGCCGATGGGCGTGAGGTCACCGCCTGGACCGGTGACCTGATGTCCGGCTTCTCCCGGTCCTGCGTCGGCCGTGAGTATCCGGCTTGGTACGACCCGGAGGATCCCTCACGGTTCAGCCTGCGCCGGCCATCGGTCACCCGTGAGCGCGTCGGCTACACGGGTGTGGTCGTGGGGTTCCTGGGAGCGGCAGTGGTGCTTATTGGCATTGTCGTCCTGGTGGCGATGTGACGAGATCTCGGCGCGCTGGCGCTCCCACCCGAGTCACCTCCCGCACCATCGAACGGCGCTCGACGGCGCACCGTCACCTGGAGGAAGCACCATGATCCGACGAACAGCCGGCAACGGCCGGAGATCCGCCCGCGTCCGCCTGCTCATCGCCGTCGCGGCGCCGAGTCTGCTGATCGCGGTGATGGGTGGGTGCTCGTCGGAGACCGAGGTCCATCGCCAGCCGGTCGCCGAGGCGACGGTGGTGCCCACGAGCAAGGCCGCCGTGCCGGAGGGATGGGTGGTCCGCCGGGGGCCGGGATTCACTCTTGCCCTCCCGGCAACGTGGCAGCCGCGTCCGGAGGCGCAGCGGATGGCTCCCAAGGCGTCTTTGGAGATCGGGGTCCCGTTCACCGGGCAGTCCACACCGCCGCCCGTGCTCCTGGGCTTCGTCGAACGTGAGCAGGTCGGGCCCTTGGAGATCCGTGAGATGGTCCTGCGCGCCCAGTTGAGTGCGGGTCTGGAGGGTTCCACGATCGGAAAGTCCCAGCACGTGAAAGTCGCCGGAGCCACGGACGCGGTCTGGTTCGACGTCCTGTACGAGGACGAGGGCGGGACGTCGGTGCTCGGTACTCCCCTCAAGCCGTGTACCTTCCGGTATCGCGAACTGATTGTCGAAACGCCTGGACTGCCCAAGTACGGGTTCAGATTCGCGGCGACGACAACGGAGTTCGACGTGCCACTGTGGCAAAAAGTTGTCGACTCGATCACTGTGACACCTGGGTCGACGGAAACCTCCGGCCAGGAATCTTCCTCAGCGTCCGACGAATGACCTGACCGCTGGTGTGTCCTGGGTCAGAAGGCCTAGCAGGTGGGGCCCGGAGGTTCTCGCGGGGGGCCTGACCGGGTCGTGATCCTGGTTGTCATGAGCCCCGATCGCGCCTTCCCTACCCTCTTTGCGCCACATCAAGCGGTTGCTGGCGCGAGGGGTGTGAACCGTGTCTGGCGACGTGGCGATCGTGGGGCGGCCTCCCTCGAATACGTCGGGGTGATGTTCGTCGCCGTTGTCGTCGCCGGATCGGCGATCGGTTTGCTCACCCCGGTTGGTGGGGTATTCGCGGCGAAGATTTGCGAGGCCTTCGGCGCCACCTGCGGTTCCAATCCCGCAGAGCAACGCGCCAAGGACCTCAAGGTCACCTGTGTCCAGCACAAACGTGACAGGGACTTGGGTTACAACGTCAAGTTCAAGAGCGTGAAAGGGTTCCGCAAGGACGCTGACAGCATCACCAAATACGGTGACGGCGGCGCCAGCGTGGTGACCACCCAAGGTTCTGGGATCGGCCTCGAAGCAGAATTGCCCAACCTCCCGATCCCTTTGGGCTTCAAGGTTGGCGGTTCGCTCAATCAAGATCTCGGATATGTCTACCGGTTCCCGAAGGAATATGGGGGAGGGGAGGCTGCCCAGGGCTTCATCGATGACCGTCGCAGCGGATTCCAGCAGACGGCTCAGATCATCCTCCCCGGTCTGCAGACCGCGGAGGAAGGCGGTACCCGCGCGGTCGATGGGGTCTCGAACTGGGTGCAGGACGATGTTGCTCCCTTCCTCAGCGGTCACAAGCCCAGTGAGCAGGAACTGGCCAAACGCGCTCAAGATCAGCGGAAAGACACCGCCGATGCGGTTCTGGTGGCACTGAATCTGCAGGGCTCTTTCTCGATTGAGGCGGGGGCTGATGTTAAGTACAAGACTGGAAACAAGAATGCGTTAGGTGATGATGAGATCGCCAAGGGTGGGGGACCCCTGCGGGGTGAAGTCAAGGCGTCTGTAGAGATCAAGGGAGCGATGACGGTCGGCCTGGGCACCGGTGAGCCCGATTCCGTCGCGTCGTCCTTCACTGGATCTGTAAAGGGCGACATTGAGGGCACGCGGGCCCGGGCCGTAGGTGGGGACAACGCCGTGGGGGGTCTTCCCTTCTTTTCTTCCAAGGAATCAGCGGGGCGCTCTGATTCGTACACGGTCACCTACGACGATGCGGGGAACCCGAAGAAACTCGTGGTGACCGGCGAGAAGAGACTTGGCTCTGGCGATGGGTTCAAGGCGTCCAGAGGATCGGATAAAGGTAGTTTCAGCGATCGGGGCATCGTTGCGCATGAGTACACGAAGATCCTTGACCTCGATACCACCACTCCGGAGGGTAAGGCTAATCGTGAGGCCTTCGACAAGTTCTTCGTCACGACCGGGGGTACCGTCGCTGGGAAACAGGCGCGAATGTCCGTCCCTCGGTTGGGGGGTGGTGAAGGTACTTTCTGGGAACAGCAGGATGCGTTGACTGCCAGACTGGATGCCGATGCGTTCATGGTGGACTCCACGTATGTCGATGGCAAGGAGGCTGCCGAGGGCGAGCTGGAGATTGCGGGACAAGAGATGGGCGGCTCGATGAACTCCACCACCCGGACACTGGTTTCGGCCACCGGGCACGACCTGCGCAACGACGGCCAGGCGGTCTCCCTGGCGAACTGTGAGGGGAAGTAGATGGATTCCTGGGTGACGCATGTCGACATTATGGTGTTGGCTGGCGCAGTATTCTGTTGCATCGGCATCTGGTCTTTAATTAAGATCTTTACAGAAACCATCAAGATGATTATCAGGAAGGTGAGGTGGGTCGAAGGATGGGCAAGGGTTCTGGATGTAAAGGCGATCTTGGTAGGTGATAGCAGTGACAGTGCGGGCCACTATGAGTATAATGCCTATGTTGTCCTGACAACTGCCGACGAGAGCCAGTTCGCCGGCTGGACCAAAGAGGTGCCGTTCTTTTTCGACAAAGACTGGATCGGCCGTGAGATGCGTGCCTGGTATGACCCCAAAGATCCGGAAAGGTTTTTTGCTCTGAGAAAACCGGCGATCTGGCGTGGTGTCCTTTACTGGGGGTTCTTCACTGTGATCTTCTTGACAACGGGGTCCGCCGCAGTCGTCACGGGTCTGATGTTCTAGGAGTGGTCGGATCGTTAAGGATGACAGGTTTTCTCGTTCAGTGTCCGATCGACAGCAGATCCCCTGGATGGATGCCCCACTCCACGAAGGCTCCGGCAGGGGCCTCGACGACGATCCGGACACGGAGGGATGGAAGGGTCATTCTGCCCGGCCGGAGTGTTTTGACCCGTAACACCTTCCCGTGCCGGTTGAGCAAGGCCACGTCGATCGTGTAACGCATACCGACGCAATGCACCGATGAGCAGGGCTGGAGCCACAAAGCACCCTCGAGCCGATCGCTGCCCAGCAAACCCTTCCGTCGTTCGCGAGATGTTTCCGCAATGACAAGAGGCGCCACGTACTGTCCGTTACGGAACAGTTGTCGGGAACCTGGACCATACACGGTCAACGTCGACCTTCCCCTACGTTAAGCAGTCATCAACAATTGTTTCATTGAGCCACGCCGGGTGGTGCTGCCGGTGTTTACTCGAAGCCTGCCAGATGGACCTGCCCTGGGCAGCCGGGGACCTGAGGGAAAGTCACCAGTTCCGAGCCCGTTCGGGCCTGATGGGGAAAGGCTCAACGGATGTCGGTGGTCTTCGCGTGCGCAGATCCGCAGGTGCCCGGTGGCCTCATCCTGCCATCCGCTTCGGAGGAACTGCTCCGTCTGCTGGAGGGCATGCCTCCGGGGACACTCGTCTGTACCACGTCGTCGACGGGACAAGGTGGTGTCCAGCTTCGTCGGTATCTACGGGCGGGTATCCGCCCGGATGTCCGGATGGTTCACCTGTCTCTCCGGCCCACGGTGATCCCTGTTGTTGCTTCGGTCCTTCGGGTCGGTGGCTTCCCGCCCGGCACCCTCACAGCCCTCGCTGCCGGGGTGACCGCGGCCTGTCCGACGGTGGCGGTGGTGGACAGCGTGCATCAGCTGGAGGATCCGGCGCCGTCGGTGGTTCAACACGCTTTCAGCCGGATCCCCGGCATCCGGTTCGGCCTCGATACCAGGGGCCTCGATGACGGAGGACGTGGCGACAAAGGTGGCGTCGTCCGGATGAATTGGACCCCCTCGGTCTGGGACCGTAAGGATTCGGCGGTTGTCGTGACCGCCTCGGCGGACGATCCGACGTCCGAGCGGTGGCGTCGTGATCTCGAACAGGTCAACCCCGCGCGGCAGTTCTTCCGGACCGGATCCGTCGAGCGGCCCTTCCGGGGCGCGCGGCGGTGGGCCGAGGCGACTGCCGTTCCCGCGACGTTCGACGAACTGGCGCAGCACTTGCGGACCACGGTCCGGGTCGTTCCCTGCTCGTGGTGCGGAAACGTCGTTTCCGCACCGGTGTGTCCCTTCTGCGGTATCACCCCGGTTCCCCCGTCTCAGGTGTCCCAGACTTCGCCTGTCGTTGCGGCTGCGCCTCCTGGCGCAGCAATGTCCTCCGCCTGGACACAGTTGATGTCCCACGGCGACCCTGCCCACTCGATCGGGAGCGCCGTCCGGTGAATCCTCGACAGCGACGCGGCTATTTACTGATCGCCCTGGCGGCCATCGGCGCGTTGAGCGTCTTCTTCTCCGTCGTCACGTTTGTCGGCGACGTCAACGCCAAGGTCGGCAACTTGACCTCGGTGGTCGCGCTGGTCAAACCGGTGCGTGCCTATCAGGTGATCAGCAGCGACATGGTCGAGCTCCGCGACGTCCCGGTGAAGTGGTTGCCCGAATCGGCGATCACCGACGCCCGTGACGTGATCGGGCTCGTGCCGACGAATGACCTCCCCACCGGCACCTACGCCCAGCGGGGGATGTTCGTCGACCGGCCCGGCATCGGCCGGGGTTATCGCGAGGTGGCGATCCTCGTCGACGCGGAGACCGGAGTGGCCGGCAAGATCGCCTCTGGTAGCCGGGTCGACATCCTGGTCACCCGGGACGCGGAGAAGACCCAGCAGACGCCGTCCGAGACACAGCGGACGGCCGAGGTATGGGTGTCCAACGCCCTGATCATCGAGGTCGGCCTTCCGGAGACCGTTTCCCGGCGCAGCGGTTCGGATTCGTTCGGAAGCGGTTCCGGCAAGGCCGTTCCGGTGACCTTCGCCCTGCCGATCCAGGACGCCTTGAAGGTCGCCTACGCCGAGAGTTTCGCGGTGAAGGTCCGGCTGGCCTTGCGCGGTGGCGGTGACACGACCGCCGTGGTGCCGGGAACGGGCGTGTATCCCGCACCGGCCGCCGCCAGGGTTCCGGCCGCCGTCCCCCAGCCGGCGAAGAAGACCTCCTCGGCGGCGAAGAAGACCAAGACCTCCCCGACGAAGGGGGCGGAGGGCTGATGGCCGCGCGTGTGGTTCTGGTCAGCGAGTCACCGGTCCTGAAAGACCGGTTCGCGACGGTCCTGCTGGAAGCCCCCGACATCGATCTGGTCGATGTCGTGACCGATCCCCATCTCGCCGCGCAGGCAGCCGACCGTGACGACGTCGACGTCCTGATCCTCGACGAGTCGATGACCGCCATCGCGGCCGACGCGCTCACCCGGGATCTGGTGGGGATCCGCCCGTTCCTGGCCGTGGTCTGGATCGCCTTGCCGGGACGGCCCGAGGTCCTCGCCCAAGCCATGATCTCCGGAGCGAGGTCGGTGATCGCCCAGCCCCTGTCGGTCGAGGGCGTGAAGGCGAGCGTGATCAGCGCGGCCGAGTGGAGCGCCTCGCTGCGCGAGCACATCCGGGGCACCGGCTTGTCGTCGGGGACCCGGGGCCGGGTGGTCGCCGTTGCCGGCGCCAAGGGCGGGGTCGGGACGACGGTCCTCGCCACCTTGCTCGCTTCGCACTGCGTGCGGCCGACCCGCAGCGTCGTCCTCGTCGACCTCGACCTGCGCAACGGATCGGTCGCCGCCTACACCAATGTCGTCGCTCGCCGTTCCGTGGCCGACCTCGCCGAGGTGTCACGGGAGCTGACCAACCGGTCCGTCCGCGAGGTGGTCGCCGACCACCCCTCCGGCCTGAGCCTCGTGCTCGCCCCGGACGACGTCGAGCAGGCGGACGAGGTGACGGCACCTGCCGTCCGCCAGATCCTCGCCCAGCTGCGCATGCAGTTCGACCTGATCGTCGTCGACTGCGGGTCCCGCCTGGACGACACCACCGCGATGGCGCTGGAGGTCGCCGACGACGTCCTGCTGGTGGCGACCACAGATGTCGTGTCGCTCCGCGCGGCCCGGCGGTCGGTGGAGTCGTGGCGCAGATTGAGCATCCGCGCGTCCGAGCACGTCCATCTCGTGCTCAACCGGACCAGCCGCCGCGCCGAGGTCCAGGCCGATCTCGCCGAGCAGATCGTGCCCCTGCACATCGTGGGGCAGATCCCGGCCAGCTTCTTCAAGCTGGAGAGCCAGCTGAACACCGGCCTGCTCGAAGGGCGGCCCGGCCCGGTCCACGCCGCTCTGGACGCCGTTGCCCGCACCCTGCGACTGATCGGGGAACCCACCCGCGGCCAGCCGGGTCAGCCGGGTGCGAAGAGTGTGACGGGCGCCGGGGGCAGGGGCCGCCGCAGCCGGACACGGACCGACTCCGGGCAGGTGACGATCGAACTGCCGTTCCTCGTCGCCGTCATGTGCCTGCTCGGCGTGGTCGCCGCCCAGATGCTGCTGTGGGGGACGACGCACCTGATCGCGCGGCACGCCGCCGACGAGGCGGCACGCACCGCGGCGGTCAGCGCGTACTCGTCGGGTGCCGCGCGGACGTCGCTCGACGACATCGTCCGGCAGGCCCTTCCGGCGGGCTGGGACGACGACTTCACGGTGAGCCGCCCGGATGCCGCGACCGTCCGGGTCCGGGTCGGGACACCCGCCCTGGCACCCGGTCTGGCCGACGCGCTTGAGGTCGTCGCCGAGGCGGCCGTGGTCGAGGAGGGGCCATGACACGACGTCACCGGTGTGACCGCGAAGCCTGGCGTGACCGCGGCAGTATCTCGATCGAGCTCGTGGGGATCTTGCCGATCCTGATCGTGGTCGTGGTCCTGCTGGTCGAGGGCCTGCTGGTGGCCTCGGCAGTGGAGGACACGAGCAAGGCCGCCCGGGACGCCGCGCGGGAGGCCTCTCGTGGAGGTGACGGGGTGGCCGCCGCCCAGGCCCTGCTGCCCGACTGGATCGACGTCAAGCGGGTGGACATCGGTGCGGCCCCCGGATGCGCGGGGATCTGCAGCACGGTCGAGGTCTCGGTCCCGCTGGGATTCCCCGGGGTGGTCGAGCTGAGCCAGATCACCATCACAAGGAGCGCCGACTTCCCGGCGCCGAGCGTTCCGGCGGCCAGCTGATGGCGCTCAGGGACCGGGCGAGTCACGAGGGCTCGCAGCGCGGCGAACCGGTCAACCTCGTCTCCGTCTACCTCGAACGGCTCCTCGCCGAGATCGACCGTGACGGCCTGCACGGGCTGAGCGAGGTGCAGCGCCGGGCACGCCTGGAGCGCAAACTCGGCGAGATCCTCTCGATCGACGGTCCGGTGATGTCGGACCGCGAGCGGACCGTGTTCATCCGCCGCGTGGTGGACGAGGCCCTCGGCCTCGGCGTGCTGGAGCCGCTCCTGGCCGACAGCAGCATCACCGAGATCATGGTCAACGGCCCGCACGACGTGTTCGTCGAGCGTCACGGCCGGGTGGAACGGCACCACACCGCCTTCGCCTCCACCGAGCACCTGATGCAGACGATCGACCGGATCGTCTCCCGGGTGAACCGGCGCGTCGACGAGTCCAGCCCGATGGTGGACGCGAGGTTGTCGACAGGGGAGCGGGTCAACGTCATCATCCCGCCCCTGGCGCTCAACGGTCCGACGCTCACGATCCGCCGGTTCCCCCGCCCCTTCCGGCTGCCCGAGCTCGTCGAGCGTGGCTCGATCGACGAGCTCACCGTGATGCTGCTCAGCGCCTGCGTACGTGCCCGGCTCAGCGTGATCGTCTCCGGCGGTACCGGCACCGGGAAGACCACGCTGCTCAACGCCCTGTCCGCCCTCGTCCCCGCCCGGGAACGCATCGTCACCGTCGAGGACTCCGCCGAGCTGTCCCTCCAGCAGGAGCACGTCGTCCGGCTCGAGTCGCGCCCGGCCAACGTCGAGGGCAGCGGTGCCATCACCATCCGCGACCTCGTCCGCAACGCGCTGAGAATGCGGCCGGACCGGATCGTGGTCGGTGAGGTCCGAGGCGGGGAGGCCCTGGACATGCTCCAGGCGATGAACACCGGGCACGAGGGCTCCCTTTCCACGGTGCACGCCAACTCGGCGCTCGACGCGATGGGCCGCCTGGAGACCCTGGCCTCGATGAGCGAGCTCAACCTCCCCGTCGACACGATCCGTGACCAGATCAACTCGGCCGTCGACATCGTCGTCCAGCTCGCCCGGGGTATGGACGGGACCCGGCGGGTCGTCGACGTCTCAGCGCTCGTCTCCCGGCGGCGTGAGCCCTATGAGCTGGTGCCGATGATGCGGTTCGAGGCCGAGCCAGTCGGCGCCGACCGGATCGTCCGCGGACAGTTCGTCCAGTACCCGCTTCCGGAGGAGATCCAGAACCGGCTGCTGCTCAGCGGGGAGACCGTGCCCGTGGCCTTCGCCTCCTACCCACCGGCCGGTTCCTACTCGGCCAACGGTTCGTATCCAGCGAGTGGTTCGTACTCAGCCAAGGGTTCGGTCCCCGGGTACGGTCCGTTCCCCGGCCACGGTCAGGCGGGGCTGGCATGACCTCCGTACTGATCGTCGTCGAGCTGATGGCCACTCTCGGCGTCGTCCTGGTCGCCTTGGTGATCCTGATCGACAACGCTGCCAGGGAACGCCAGCTCCGCGAGTTCGGAGCCGGAGCGGCCCGCCCCGGGGTGCTCCGGCGCTGGTACGGCTCCCTCTCCGGCGCCGTGAACCGCAGCAGGTTCGGCAGGCCGGTCCAACGGCGCCTGCGCGGGGCCGGGACGACGTGGAACGCCCTGGACTACATCGCCGGGGTCCTGGCGATCGGGGTGGCCGGAGCGGTTCTTCTCCAGAAGCTGCTCGGCATCCTCGGCGGTCTCGTCTTCGTGGCCGCCGTCTGGTGGGGCGCCAACCGCTGGATCGAGAGCCGGCGGCAGAAGCGCCTGGAGGCCTTCGTCAGCCAACTGCCCGACGTCGCGAGGGTGCTGTCGAACGCGGCTTCGGCGGGACTCGCCCTGCCGTCGGCGATCGGGATGGCGTCCCGCGAGCTCGAGGACCCGGCCGGAACCGAGCTGAGGACCGTGTCGAACCAGCTGAGCCTCGGCCGCAGCCTGGACCAGGCGTTGGAGGAACTCGTCGAACGGCTGCCGTCCCGGGAGCTGTCCGTCCTCGTCCAGACCCTCGTGATCCAGAGCCGCTCCGGAGGGGCCCTGGTATCCGCCCTGATCAACATCGCCAACGCCCTCGAACTGCGCAAGGAACTGCGCCGGGAGGTCAGGACGGCAGTGTCGGGCGCCATCTTCAGCGGCTACGCCGTCACCGGGATCGGCGTGGTCGCCGTCCTGGTGATGAACCTGCTCAGCCCCGGCGCGCTCGACCAGCTGGCCGGGACTCTGATCGGACGGCTGGTGCTCGCCGTGTCCCTCACCCTGTTCCTCACCGGTTTCGTAGTGATCAAGCGAATGACCAGGATCGAGGTCTGATGCCCGTCGTCATCATGGCCGTGCTCGCGGCGGTGTCCCTAGCCGTGCTTGTCGCCGGCGTCGCGTTGCTGCGCTCGTCCCGCCTCGAGGCCGTCGCAGCCTCCTTCGCCGACGACTCTGCGGCCCCGGCGCGACCGCCCCTGACCGCTCGGTTCCTCGACGGCCTGGGCCTCGGGGCCCAGCGGCTCCTGCTCAGCCTCTACGGCCCGCAACGCCGCAGGAAACTCGACGACAAGCTGGCCCGCGCCGGTCGACCGGAGGGAATGACGGACCGCACGTTCCTGCGCCGCAAGGCCGGGTTCACCGTCTTCGGGGCGATCGTCGGCATCGTCCTGTGGCTGCTGGGGAGGACCTTCCTCGCCGTCCCGACCGTCGTCCTCTGCACCTTCTGGATGGACATCTGGCTGCGCACGCTGATGAGCCGCCGGCGGGATGACATCGCCCGGCAACTGCCCGACATGCTCGACATCCTCGCCGTCACCGTCAGCGCGGGTCTCGCCTTGCAGACCGCCCTGGAACGGACTGTCGAACGGGACGACGGCGCGCTCGGGCAGGAGATCCGCCGCACCCTCAACGACCTGCGGTACGGCATGAGCCGGCGCGCGGCTTTCACCGCCCTGCGCGACCGCAACGACGTTCCGTCCCTCAGCTCCTTCGTCAGCGCGATGCTCCAGGCGGAGGAACTCGGGACGCCGCTGGCCAAGGCCCTGATGGACATCGCCGCGGAGGTCCGCCGCGAATCCGCCCAAGAGGCCCGCCAGAAGGCGGCGAAGGCCGGCCCGAAGGTCAGCCTCGTGGTGACCCTGACCATCATGCCGGGAGCGATGCTCCTGATCATGTCGGCGATGGTGCTCGCCAACCTGCCCACGTTCAGGAGTTTCTTTGGCTGAGCCCGCCCCCGCCCCGGACACCGCTGACCGCGCGCTCGCGGCGATCGTCGGCATGCTCACCGACATCCAGCTGGCCGTGCTCGCGACCGCCTCGACGATCCAGGTGTTCACCGGACCCCATCTTGTGGACATGATCACCCTGACCCTCGCGCTGACGCCGTCTCTGATCAGGCTGGTCCGGCGTGGCCGGCGGATCGACGGTGCCTGGGGATGGGTGCAGGTAGCCCTGGACGTCGTCACCGCCGTCGCGGTGCTCGCCACCATCGGGTCTGACAGCCTCGTCCTCGTCTTCATCGCGACAGGCATCGCCCTGGGCGGCCTCGAACGGGGCCTGGTGGGGGCGCTGCTGCCCACGGGGGTTCTCGCGGGAGTGCACCTGCTCGCCGTCGCCGGCCTGACGGCGGACGCCGGGCCGTCGGCCGGTTTGCTGGTCGTGGTGGTCAGGGTCGGGTTGCTCGGCGTCGCCGCCTTCGGCAGCCTCCGGTTGCGCGAGGTGATCATCCAGAGGGAGCAACTGAGCAGGGCGTACGTGGCGCTGGAACGGCAGCGGCTCCAGGAGGCCGAACGCGCCCGGCTGGCTCGCGAGATGCACGACTCGCTCGCCAAGTCCCTGCACGGGGTGAGGTTGATCGCCGGGAACCTGGCGACCCGGCTGGAGAGCGAGCACCACCCGTTGAGCGGACAGGCCGAGCTGCTCGCCGCCTCGGTCCAGCACGGGCTGGCCGAGGCCCGCAGGATCATCCACGATCTGCGGGAGACCCCGATCGGATCGCTGTACGAGCATCTGGACCAGGCGGTGTCCGCATGGTCGGCCGCTCATGGCGTCGAGGCCGAGTTGGTCCTGCCTCCTACGGAGCCGGACCTGTCCCTGGCGGTCCGCGAGGAGCTGGCGAAGTCCGTCGCGGAACTGCTGGAGAACATCGCCCGGCACGCCGGGGCCCACCGGGTGACGGTCACCCTGTCACAGGAGGACGACACCCTGGCCCTCACCGTCGTCGACGACGGCTGCGGGATGCCCGAGCCCGACCTTCACGCCCTGTACCGGGCGGGGCACTTCGGGCTGGTCGGGGTGAACGAGCGCCTGGCGAGGGTCAAAGGCCGTCTGGAGGTGAGCGGCGGGCCCGGTGGCGGAACGACCGTCTCGCTCCGGGTGCCGATGGCGGCATCACCGGACGCCGACCCCGCTGAGGTCGACGGAGCCGCGACCGGCGTGGTCCCGCTGCACGTCGATGACGGGCTCTCGGACGGGTTCCCCGAGAGGGCCTCGGTGGTGGCGCTTCGGGCACGGCGCCCGGGACGAGGACGGACCAGACCACAGGGAGTGTGCCGGGGATGAGAGGACGACGATGAAGGTCCTGATCGCGGACGACAACCCGGTGATCCGGGCGGGCATGATGGTCATGCTGACCGACCTCGACGGTGTCAGCGAGGTGCTGACCGCCGCGGACGGTGTGGAGGCTCTCCAGCAGTGCCGCGAGCATCAACCGGACGCTCTCTTCCTCGACGTCCGGATGCCGTTCAAGTCGGGGCTCGACGTGCTGGCGGAGCTGGATGGCACTGTCGCCGTCGTCATGCTCACGCATTCTGATGAGCCGGACCTGGTCCGTCAGGCCCTCCAACGCGGGGCCAGGGGCTACCTGGTCCACGGAACCTTCACGGAGAGCGACCTGGTCGCAGCCTTGCGGGTCTGCGCGCACGGAGGGCTGCTCGTGGGGCCCGGCGTCGCGGCGATCCTGCTCAGCAGCGTCAGCGCGCCGCCAGCCGATGCCGGGCCACCGGCCCATCTCACCACCCAGCTCACCGACCGCGAGCGCGAGGTGATGCGTTCGGTGGCCCGGGGGCTGAGCAATGGCCAGATCGCCCGGGAGCTCTTCCTCAGCGAGAAGACAGTGAAGAACCACCTGAACCGTATCTACGTCAAACTCGGCTTCCGCTCCCGCGCGGAGGCCGTCGCCGCCTGGCACGGGGTCGCCTGATATGGGGACGACTGGGGGTGGCGTGACCCGGCGTTCTGGGGCGGACCTGTGGCGGTGGTACTGGGCCGGGGTTGGGCCGGGGTTGGGTCCCGCGGCCCTAGGGCGCCCGGAGGCAGTCCTCGTAGCTTTCTTGCCATCGCACGGTGAGACACCGTCCGCCGCTGAGGTGGGGAGTCGCGGACGATCACCTGCCCAGACCCGATTGATGATCGAGAGGATCGAACAATGGACGCCATCACCCGCACGGCCATCACCGCGCACACCCTGGCCAGTGTGTACGTCGCAGGCTGCTTCGACAGGCTCCGCCGCGCGGACGACCGTGGGCAGGCCTCGGTCGAGTACGCGGGCATCATGTTCGTGGTCGTCGCCCTCGTTGCGATCGTCATTGCCGCCATGAAGAAGAACACCACACTCGGTGACGCTCTCATCACGAAGATCTCGGATGCTATCAAGCAGATCGGCGGCGCGCAGTAGTCGTACAGGCGACAGAGCATCGTACGAGAAGGCTCTCCTGATGGTGCCCATGATGCCGGTAGCGGTTCGGGATTCGCCCCGAGCCGTTACCGGCATGTCTGCTTCCGGCGAGAAGGTCGCTGGGCGAGCGGCCCGATGCGGGAATGACGAAGGCCAGGTGACTGGTTTGATGCTCATCCCGCTGGTCATCGGGTTGGTCGTGCTCACCGTGGCGTTGATGGTCGGTCTGGGGGACGGCGTCCGCAGCCGTACCCAGACCCGGACCGCAGCGGATGCCGCGGCCCTCGCCGCCGCGAACGCCTGGCAGGGGGAGCTGCGGGCCCGCTACGACCTGGTCCGGCTCGCTCCTGACGTGTCGGTGGCCCTGCGGGAGCTGCTCGCCACCGACCCGAGGATGCTGTCCGCCGGATCGACGGACGCGGCCCACCGGTTCGCCGCCCGGAATTCCGGAACCATCGAGGCGACGCGCCTCACTGCCCAGAACACCGGGTTGCTGTTCGAGGTCCGGACGCGCTCGACAACGAGGACGGCAGAGACCGACCAGCCCACCTACGCCCATGCGGTGGCCAGGGTTGAAATTGCCTCCCCTCTGTGCCTGGACGGGGGGCGCTTCGGCCTGCGGAGCGGTTCGGGTTGCCTCCTGCCCGGCGAAGGTCTCCCTGTTGCTGGGCCTCTCCCGATCCCGGCGGCCGGGCTGCCTGACCTGCGCACGGAGGTGTGGCTGGTGACGTGACGCTTTGCAGAGCTCAGCGAAGAGTGGCGAGCAGATCCGGAGGACATCGGTGCGACGGCAGGGAATGGCGATGGGTAGTTACGGGACCGGCCGGGGACGGCGAGCCAGGGCGTTGACAGTGGGGGTATTGCTCTTCGCTGGTCTTGGTCTCTCGGGGTGTCAGAGTGGGGGAGCGACGTCGGTCCCCTCCAGCGGGCCGACGTCCGACGCCGCGAGCGCTTCGGACGGTGAGGGTGCGGCGGGCGCCTCCGGAACTGTGGGGAGTTCCGGTAGAGCAGCCGAACCTGGGCAGACTGCCACGGCCTATCCCGCTGCAGCGTCGGCGACAGCCAAGGCCTTGCCCTCTCTGGGCAGCGCGGCAAGCGGCATATGGACGCTCACTCTCAACGGCGTGCACAGAACAAGCAAGGATTCGGTTGTCGTGACGGCGACGGTGACGAATACCTCCTCGGACGTTGGGTTCTACGTTGGTGGGAATGTTCAGGAGGAGGGGTATGATATCCGCACCCACGCTGACGGGAAGTGGGAAAGCCCGGAGGAGTTCTCGGCCGTGACCATTACTGTGAAGGGATCGGCGACTCAGTACCAGGTTCTGAGAGATGACAAGGGATACTGCGCCTGCACGCAAGGCCTTCATCGGAATGTGAAAAGCGGTTCTTCGATCGCTGTTTACGCCTACGTCACGGCCCCACCCGAGGTCACGACGGTCACGGTGACGGTGCAGGGTTTTGCGCCCTTCACTGGAATCCCGGTGCAGTCGTGATTGCCGGAATTCGGCATCGGGCTCTGATAGCTTTGCTGGCTGGAGTCGGCCTCATTGCGATTGATTTCACAGGGCTGGGCCCCGTAGCCCGGGCCCAGGAGTCGCAGGATCCGTTACGGGATGGAGCCCTCGGATTTCGCAATGCGGTGATCCATGTCGATCGGGTGTTACGCACGGGGAATGGCTTGGCTGTCACCTTGACTCTCTCCAGTCGCGGGTCTGAAGACGTTGCTTGGTTCAATACTTCCTCCCATCGTTATCAGGTCGACAGTAGGGCGATCTGGGTGTCTGCCATGGATCCCCTCACTCGCCGTATTGGGAATCTGAAATGTGTCGAGAATAAGTGTCAGAGTGGACACCTCCCGGTGTTGGGCATCGATCCGGGTGAGGCGGTGAGCATCGTAGCCATTCTTGATGATCCTGGTGGTGCGACGGTTGACCTCGTTTTTGACAACTATCACCCGATCCCTGGTATCAGGGTTGAGGGTGATGGTGCTCCGGTCGCTGGGTCGGTGAAGGTGTTGGCTCTTCGGTCGTTTACGCCGTTGCCGCGGTTTAAGGAAGCGGCAGCCAGGACGGTTGGTACTGATCAGATCAGTCTTGATACTGATGTGTTGTTCGCGTTTGGGAAGGCTGCGTTGACGCCGAAGGCGAGTCAGACCATCGCTGTCGCGACACGGATTCTCAAGGCTCAGCCCAAGCGGCGGCTGACGATCTCCGGGCATACGGACGGAGTTGGTACCCCGCAGACGAACCTGGCCTTGTCGAAGCAGCGGGCCGCCGCCGTGCACACTGCTCTCGCCGCAGCCCTCGGTGCTGGCTGGACGTTCGATGTCCAGGGGTACGGGGAGACCAAGCCGGTCGCCGCCGAGAAGACCGACAAGGGCGCCGACTACCCGGCCGGGCGTGCCCGGAACCGCCGCGTGGAGCTCAGACTCGGATCGTGAGTTCCGCTACGGCTCGTCGACCGGCGCGGTGTCGATCTGAGCGGTGTGGGTGAGGATCGCCTCGGCGAGCGGGGGGATGACGGGACTGCCGAGCGCGTGACCCATCCCCGGGATCGTCACCAGGCGGGCTGAGGGGATCGCGTCGGCGATCCGCCGGGCGGCGGGCGGAGGGTTGACCGGGTCCTCCGGTGCCTCGACGACCAGCGTCGGGACGGTGACGCGGGCCAGCTCGGATCCTCGCGCGAGACCGCTCTGGTCGGCCCTGGCGTGGGCCACGGGGTTGTCGTGCCGTCCGGCGTGCTCGATCAGGCGTTCCTCCAGCCGACGGAACTCGTCCTCATCGAACGGCAGGGACCGCCCGTTGAGGAGACGCCAGTGCTCAACCCTCCAGGCGATCTCCGCCTCGCGGTCCCGGGGATCGGACAGGTGTTCCCACAGGTCGAGCAGCCGCGGGTCGATGTCCGAGAACGGGGGCGGAGCCCCGCCGTCGGGCCCCCCGCCGTCGGGCCCCCCGCCGTCCGGCACCGCGCCTTCGAGTGCCGCCGTCGCGAACACCGTCGCGGACAGCAGCCGATCCGGGTGGTCGAGCAGCAGCAACTGTGTGAGCGTGCCGCCCATCGACATCCCGACGACGTGGGCCCGGTCGATCCCCAAAGCGTCGAGGACGGCGACGGCGTCGTCCGCGAGGTCGGTGACGGCGTAGGGACGGGTGTCGAAGGCCCAGGTCGAACGGCCGGTGTCCCGGTGGTCGTACCGCACGACGCGGTGGCGAGTGACGAGCCTGGCGACCAGGTCATCGGGCCAGGTGGGACCGGAGGCGTTCGCCCCCATCACCAGCAGCAACGGTGAGCCGTCGGGGCGGCCCACGTCCTCCACCCACAGCTGGACGTCATCGGTGACTTCGGCGAAGTGCTCCATACCCACGACTATTCCACCTCGATCGCCAGACGGCATTCCATTTCGTGATCAGGGGACGCAGCCGACCACCGTCGTCGCCAGCGTGTCGAGGGCGGAGCGGACGGAGCTGATCCGGCGCTGGCCGTTGTCCAGGAACACGAAGACGCGGTCGCGCCCGTCGGAACCCCGGGCGACCCCGGCGAGCGCGACGGCGTCCGCGAGGGTTCCGGTCTTGGCCTGGACGAGGCCACGGGCGCAGGCGTGGGCCGGGGCGGAGAACCGGTCGGTGAGGGTTCCGGTCCGCCCGGCGAGCGGCAGGGCCCGCCCGGCGAAGACGGTCCCGGACAGGAACGGATCCTGGCGGAGCAGTCGCAGGACCGATGCCAGCGTGGCGACCGGCATGCGGTTCGCCCGTGACAGTCCGGATCCGTCGAACACCTTCAACCCGGCCACGGGGACCCCGGCGTCGGCGAGCAGTCCGGCCTGGTGGTCGATGGCGCCACGCCAGGACGGCGTCCGCCCCGCGGCGAGGGCGGCATGACGCAGCAGGAACTCGGCGTAGTCGTTGTCGCTGTGAGCGAGCATGTCGGTGACCAGACGGGTCATGAGGGCGGAGCGTGTCGTGGCGAGGACGGCACACTGGCGTGGGGTGCGCGCGGTCCCGGCGACGGTGGCCGTGACGCCGCGCGCCTTCAGGGCGGCGACGAGGACCTTGCCGACGGCGAGCCGCCCGTCCGTACCCCGGTAGCCGGCGAGGGTCAGGCCTCTCACCGGCTGGACGTCGGACCGCAGATAGCCGCGCGTCCACCCGGGGGCCGCGGTCGGGGCGGGGAACAGTGAGCCGTCGAGGTGCAGGGACACCCGCGTGCGGCCTGCCCGCTTCAGCGCGGTCGCCGTTTGCGCGGCGAGGGTCTTGACCCGGGCCTGCGTCAGCGACGGGTCCCCGCCGCCGCGGACGTAGACCGTGGACGGCGAGCGCTTGCTCCGGCAGATCGTGGTGACGAGCGTCGTGGTCGGGTCCAGGAAGGTCAGCACGGTGTAGGTGGTGAGGAGCTTCTGGGCGGAGGCGGGCATCCGGGCCCGGGTGCCGTTGTGCTGCCAGACCACGGACCCGTCGTCCGCATTGATCACCAAGGCTGACAGGGCCGGGCCGAGGTAGCGGCTGCTCACGGTGCTCGCGCGGAGCCTGCTCACCATCGTGGTGACGAAGGCGTCAAGTGGCGGCGTCCCGACGGGGGCGGGCGTCCCGACGAGGGCGGGCATGACAACGGGGGCGGAGCCGGCGGACGTCGGAGCGGCGGGGATGAGCAACAACGCCGTGATGGCCGGGATCGTGATGGCCGGGGCGATGACGCGAGGGACGTGTCGACGATTCACCCCAGGTACTTCGGCGTTCGACGTCCCGGCCTGAGTCGTCGAACCGGCCAGGGTTGTCTCGGCCGATCGTCCTCTGCCAAGCCGGGGGAAGCGCTTTCACGCTGCCACGAGGCTGACCTGCGGCGTCCTGGTGAGGATGGGCGCGTGCTGGACACCGTTCCGCCTGCGTGGTGACGCTGGGTGCGAGAGGACGGCACGCCCGCCGTCCGGGGACGACGAGGTGACCGATGAGATCTGCCCGACGGACCTCCCGTTCCCTGACCACCGTCGTCGCGGCCGTCCTCGCCGCTGCCGCCACGGCGGTCGGGGGCCTCACTCTGGCGCCGCCGTCCTGGGCCGGGACGGGCGACGGCACCCCGGCCGACCCGAACATCATCCTCACCGGCCGATGGAGCACCTCCGTCCCGAGTGCCTCCACGCCGGGCTGGGCCGGTGTCTACCTGACGACCGGTTTCACGGGGACCACGGTGAAACTGAGACAACGCCGGGCGATCGACCTCTACTACAGCATCGACGGCGCCCCCTTCCGGCAGCTCACGAACGTCAGCGGGACGGTGAACCTCACACCGTCACCGTTGGCGGCGGGCGAGCACACGTTGCGGGTGTCGTACCGGACGGTCGCCGGGTCGTACACCGGGGACGCCGTCTTCCAAGGCCTCGTCCTGGACGCCGGGGCACGCACCCTGCCCGTGCGCGTTCCGCCGCGCGTTGTCGAGTTCGTCGGGGACTCGATCACGGTGGGGCAGACGTCGAGCCAGGTCGCCCTGACGTCGTACAGCTGGCTCGTCGGCGACCAGCTCGGCGTCCGGCACACCAGGATCGCCCAGGGCGGAGCCTGCCTGAGGGAACTGACCGCCGCTCAGAGCACCCGGGGCACCGCGTGCGTCGGTCTGGAGAAGCGTTTCACCAGGGCGAACGCGACGGACGGCGCCGCGGAGTGGGACTTCTCCCGCTACCAGGCCGACGAGGTCGTGATCAATCTCGGCACGAACGACACCAGCCACGGGGTCGGCACCGCGGACTTCCAGACCGGTTACGTCACTCTGCTGAAGACCGTGCGGGCGAAGTACCCCCGCGCGGCGATCCTCGCCCTTCGGACCTTTGCCGGACGCTATGCCGCGCAGACCCAGGCCGCCGTGAAGGTGCTTGCGGACGACGGCGACCGCAACGTCTTCTACGTCGACACGACAGGGTGGGTGGACCGGTCCCTGCTCAACGACTCGGTGCACCCGAGCGACGCCGGTCACCGCGCCATCGCCGCCAAGCTCGCGCCGGTCGTCGCCTCGCACCTGACCTCGGCGGTCCCT